>DAVZIV010000204.1:0-3307 GCA_052273125.1 Candidatus Merdousia sp.
TCAATATTTTATCTTGTGGCGCAGCGATGCGCGTAGCGCAAAACGCTGCTTTGACACTAATAATCCGAGAGCCCAAACTTTTATCTTGTGGCGCGGCGATTTTCGCGAAGCGAAAATACTCCCGCCGCTTTGTCAGTGAACCCGCTGGGCGGGTCTCCATCTTGTGGCTCGGGGGGGTTCGCGGAGGCGAAATCCCCCGAGCCGGAAGATAAAAAAACTCCGAATGGAAATTCGGAGTTTAATTCTACCCAGAAAGGGGGTCGAACCCTTATGACCGTTAAGTCGACGGATTTTGAGTCCGTTGCGTCTGCCAATTCCGCCATCTGGGCAAATTGTTTCTTCATAAATGCAAAATGCGCGAAAGCTGTCAACGATTTTTTATCGTTTTTTTTTGCAATAATAAGCCGCGTCCGCCGAAATTGTACACTTTGTCCCCGCCCTCCTCGCGCAACCACCAAGCATTGCATATTTTGCAGACGTTTCTTTAATGGCGACATTGAACCATCTAAAAAATATGCAAGAAGAAAACGAAATTCAGGCGGCCCAGCGCCTTTTAAACGGAACGGGAATTTCAATCCTCGACGCAGCGCGACTCATCCGCAACGCGCTCGATTTCACGGGCGGAAGCAAGGAGGAAAACCTCCAATACTGCCGCGACGTTATAGAATGCGGGCGTCGGCGAATCGGCAAAATGTCGCGCACAATCACCGTAAAATTTGCAATGGAACAGTACATGAAAACTAAAACTGACCTCAAACGCGATTCCCTGCGCGATGTCGGAAATCTGGGGCGGCGCATTATGCGCGCCGTTTCGGACGACAAAAAAATTTCGCAAATAACCGCTGAAGAGTGTCGGGCGTTGTTAGGCGAAGCGTTCACCACGCCGAGCCAGTTCAACAAGGGGCGCGCAATGCTCCACGGACTGTTCACCTTCGCCGTGAAAATGAGATGGCGCGACGAAAACCCCGTCGGCGAAATCCCCAAGGAAAACGTAGAGGAGAAGGAAATTCTGCCGCTTTCCATAGAGGAGGCGCAGCGGCTTCTCAAATGCGCCGAAAACAAATACTCCGAATGCGCCGCGGCGCTTGGAATAATGCTGTGGGCGGGAATCAGGCCAAACGAAGTTTCGCGGCTGGACTGGGAAGACATCGACCTTGAAGAGCGCATAATACTCATACGCTACCGCAACAGCAAAACCGGCGGCGCACGACACGTCGATATGTGCCCCGCGCTCGTCCACTGGCTCAAACAGTCGAGAAAACAAAGCGGCAAAATCTGCCCGAAAAACTGGACGCGCAAATGGCAGAATCTGCGCCAAGACGCGGGCTTTGCGGTGTGGACACAAGACGTGCTGCGCCACACGTTTGCCTCGTACAACCTGAAGAGGTTTAAAAACCTCCCAAGACTGCAAACTCAAATGGGACACCGCGACACCTCGCTCATACGCACGCGCTACGTGAATATGGGCAGAATAACCAAAAGCGACGCCAAAATATTCTTCGAGCGCCGCGGAATAATAGACTACACCCCGCCGCCGCCCGCCGAAGCCAAACAGGCGGCATAAGCCGCAAACGCACACCAAATTCCCCAACCCCGCGCCGACTTCCCGAAAAGCCGGCGCAATTTTTATTGCTACTTTCTATCGGAAAGAATTTCTACGCATTTTTCGGGCGAATCCAGCGGAAGTTTGAGAATTTCGCCATCGGGCAAATCCCACCAGCGCGTTTTCAGCAACCCTTCGACTATTTCGGGAGAAAACCTAAAGCGGATTATTTTTGCGGGAATTCCCGCAACTATTGCATACGGCGGAACATCTTTAACCACCAATGCACAAGCGCCGACAACCGCCCCCGTCCCTATTTTTACGCCGCCGAAAATCTTTGCCCCCTGACCAATCCAAACGTCGTTGCCTATTTCCACGGGAAGCCCGATTTCCGCAGAAAGCACATTCTGATTTTCAAGCCTGCCGTAAACTTTGACATTGCTCCCGGTATAAGCGAACATATGCGTGCTGAGATAGCCGAGCGGGTGGTTCGACAAACCTATCTGCACGCCGTCGGCTATCGAACAAAACGCTCCGATTTTCGTTCCCGAATTTTCAATAACCGTTCCGCGCCCCAAATACGAATGCCTGCCGATGTCGTATTTGCGGCGGTCTCTGCGATACTTTGTAAGCCCCAGTACATCGGCAATGTTGCGGCGCAAATTTTTCAGGAATTGTTTCGGGCAAAAAGACGCCATAATTACTTTTCGCTCTCGATTATCGGTATTATTTCGGGATATGTCCTGGCTGCGAGCTGCAATGCCGACTTGCCGTCGATTCCGCATTTCGAGCCTGCAACGTTTATCTTGCTCAACGCCACCTTTTGCTGTTCTCTAATCATAATGCACTTGTAGTCGAACCCCATAGTGTTGACGATTTTTGTACGGTTTCTGACAGCCATCGCCCAGAAGAAAATTTCGTCGTTTGAGGGCATCAGGCGCATAAAAACGTTTTCGTCGAGCATATCCGAATGCAGTGAGTGCGGCGGGAACAGCGTGCCCGTTCCGCTCATTATGACGTTTTTAAACGTGGCATCGTGCGGGTGGTTCCATATGAGAATGTTGTTGGAAATCGGCGATATTTTCCCGTCGATGAGCTCTATGCGCCCAGTTCTGTAGCAGCAGACGCATGATGGATTTTTAAGCGAAGAATTTCGGAGGTTTTTAACAACGTTTTCGTCGTAATAAATATCGTCGTCGAAAGTCAGAATATA
This sequence comes from Candidatus Merdousia sp., assembly GCA_052273125.1. Taxonomy (GTDB): domain Bacteria; phylum Verrucomicrobiota; class Verrucomicrobiia; order Opitutales; family Intestinicryptomonadaceae; genus Merdousia. The sequence goes on from DAVZIV010000204.1 coordinate 2,757, forward strand.
GTCGTCGGGAAATTCCATCAAAGCTGGAACAAGTTTCTTGTAAGACTTGTAGTTCTTGCAAAACTTGATTGTCAACCCGAATTGCCTGAGCCTCAAAAGCTGTTTCGGCAGAGATTCTTCGCCGCCCGGAAATTCGTCGGAGGCGAGCCACAAAATGACCATATCGGGCTTTTTTGTCTGGGCCAAGAGCGTGGAAACAACTTTGTCTACGCGTTCAATCCTCGGCGGAATGCTCGTAAGCGAACAAATTATACGCCCTTTAGCCCTGCCCGAACCCGACACCCCGGATTCCGTGATTGTAGGAAAATCGAGGCGGGTCTTCAGGCGGAAATTCGGGTGCATTCCCAATATGTTCACCTTGAGATGATCGTCTATTACTTTATAGGAAAAAATGCTTTTTAAAATACTGTTTTTCATTTTGTGGTGCTTGTAAATTTTACGTCTTTTTTATGCGCCGCAGCGTAAAGTTCCAAAATTATTCTTTGAATGCAAAACGACTTGAAGAAAAACCACGGCTGGCGCCTGAATTTACGCCACATCATTTTTGCGAC
>DAVZIV010000205.1:0-3288 GCA_052273125.1 Candidatus Merdousia sp.
GGGGCGCGGGGCAGGACGCAACCGCAAGCGCCGTGATTGCCGATATTGCCGACGCGCTTAAGTCTCTGGCCGTTTCGGCTCCGTGCTCGCTTTTTGTGGCGAAAGATTCCCGCACGCACTTGGCAACCCTCGAAGAGGTTTCGGGCGAATTCTACTTGAGAATGGAAGTCCGCGACGAGGCAGGCGTGCTTGCGCAAGTGGCGTCTCTGCTTGCCTCCGAAGGCATTTCAATAGAGCTGTTGCAGCAGAAAAAACATGGTGTGGAGGGCAGGGCTTGGCTTCTGCTTACAACGCACTCGACGACGGAGGCTGCAATTTCGCGTGCATGCAAAAAGCTTGAAGATTCGTCATTCATCTACGGAAAGCCGTTCGTGCTGCGCATTTTCAAAGGCCTTTAACGGATTGAAAAAACGCGAACGCCGCAGTCGTTTTGACAGCGGCGTTTTTTGCGAGTTTTCAAAGTTCGTTCGGAATTATTTTGAAGTTACCAATTTTTCGCTCTTGAACGCCGCGGCAAAGAGCACGAGCACCGCCGCGGATATAAGCGCTTCGACAAGGAAGACGCCGTGCCAGTTTGTCGAAGCCGCTGCGCCCGAAAGCGTCGTGTTTGCGTCGATGAGCCATACCGAAAAGAACGTGCCCGCAATTTGCGCAACGCCGAAGACAAAATAGAAAAATCCCTGAGCCTGTGCCTGAATGTCGGCGGGGGCTTTCTTGCCTATGTATATCTGGGCGGCTATTACAAAGAAACCGAAGACAAGGCCGTGCAGGCATATCGACGAGATGTAGAACGCGCTCGAGACGTAGCCGAACATACTTGCAACATAGCGCGCGCACATCGCGGCAAGCCCCAAAATTATGGTCTTTTTTATCCCGAGATATTTTACGGAAAACGGCAGCGCGAGCATGAAAAGCATTTCGGAAATCTGCCCGAGGTTGAGAACGGGCGTTATGTTTTCGACGCCGAGCGAGCTCAGGAACGAGCCGTACATCCAGTAGATTGAAAATGCCAACGTGTAGATTATTTCGCAGACGACGAGCACAGCCATATTTTTGTCGCGCAGAATTTTCAGCGCGCCGAAACCGAGCGTGTCAAGCGGCGAGAATTTTTCGTTTTTGCCCGACGGCGGCGTTGCCGGCAGGGTGAGGTTGAGCAGCGCGGCGAGCAGCGCGACCGCGGCGGCGCAGGCAAGGGGCGTTGCCGTGCCGTCTATGTTTGTTCCGAAAAAATATTTCGCCGAGAGGGCGAACACCGCCGAGCACACCCAGCCGAGCGAGCCGAACACTCTTATGAACGGGAAGCTTTCCGCAGAGCTGTGGCGCATTGCTATTGTTGTTGTCAGACCCCAAGACGGCATGTACGCGCACATCGCAAGCGTAAGCGACGCGAAAATGCCCGCAGGCGACGTTGAGAAATACGCCATCAGCAAAGCGGCGGCAACCGTGGCGTTGAGCCCCGCAAGCACACGCTCTCCGTTTGCAATTCTGTCGGCAACCGCGCCTATGACGGGGGAAAACACCGAACCTACCGCCATGCTCGACATTATCAGCGACATCATTATCCCCGTGATTTTCATATTGTCGAGGTAGCTTGAGAGCTGCACCCAGAAGACCGCAACCAGCATGAATTGCAGGAACATCATTGTGCACAGTTTGATATTATTTAGTTGTTTCATATGTTTTGTGTCTTTTTGTGTTAAAAAATATTATTGTGTTTCGGGGCGTGCGGACTTGGTTTACCACGGGTCGGATTCCTTGAAATGTTTTGGGTATCGCGCCTTCATCTCTTTGCGCACATTCGGCCACGACGTTTTCCAGAACGCCTTCAAGTCTCCCGTGGTCTGCACGGGGCGCGAGTTCGGCGCGAGTATCTCGTACGTCGGCGCAACCCTCCCGCCGCAGATTTTCAGTGAGTCGGGATTGAAGAAAAACAAATCCTTGAACGACGCGGGCACGACCGCCCTAAGCGGCGCCGTGAGATAGCGCACCTTTACGGGGCGGCGCTTGGGCGATATTTCCGCATATTCGGGAACGTACGCCTTCATGGCAGCGTACTGCTCGCGCGAGAGCCACTGGCGCAGGGCGTCCATAACGTCGGCGTCGCGCACTTCGGAATAGGTCTGCATGCCGCCGCACATTTGGCGCAGGATTAGCGAGAGCGCCTCTTCGTCGATGGGCGGAATCTGCATTTCGGGCATCGCCGCGGCGAAAAAATTCACGCGGTCTATGAATTCGCGTTCGGCGTCCCCGAAGTTTTTGAGCTTTATTTCGCCGCTTTGTATTTTTGCGTAGAGCATTTCCGCGGCGTCGTCGGCTGGAACGTCGTAGGAGACTTTGCGCGAAAGCGGCAGGTCTTCAAAACACGTCTCGCGCAACAGGCAGGCGCGGCGCTGGTTTTCGTCTATTTCGACGGATTCGCGCACGTTGAATTTTTCGGGAAAGACCTCCGAAAGCATTTCCTGCGACACGGGCACGATGTCGTCGGCAATAAGCGCCGCGCCTGTTGCCGAATTTGTCTGCTGGAGGCTCATCGCAACGAATATGTCCGTTGCAAAACGCTTTGCCGACTTGCGCACTTGGCACGTTTCGCCGCCGGTTTTTCTGCACAGCAGCGTGCCCGCGTTGATGCGCTTGCACACCCTGTCGGGATACGCGGCAAGCACGCATTTTGCAAGGGCGGCGCAGCCGTCGTCGGCGTTCTTTGCGGCGTTCGGGAATGCCGAGCGCGCCACGCGCAGGAAGTCTGCGGCAAAGACGAACGCCTTTCTTGCGTTGGCGGCGTTTATTCCGAATTCGTCGCAGAAATTCGGGGAGAATGAGTTTGACTTTGCCAGCATGCACAGCTCGGCCTCCTCCATCGGCTGGCTTCGGGCTTCGGTTATAGAATTGCGTTCGCTTTCGCGCCGCTCGTCGCCGATGTCGAGTTTTATGCGTCCCGCCTCGCCGACGGCGGCAAGGAACGCGGCGTCCTCCATACAGCCGTACTTTGCCGCCTCGGCGAAAAGTTTTGACGTGCGCGGCGACGACGGAAAGCGCGCCATTTTTGCGCCCGCTGCGGTTATGTTGCCGTATTCGTCGAGCGCGCCGAGAATTTTCAGCGTTTTTTCGGCGGCGTCCATGGCGGTTTTGGGCGGGGTTTGGAAAAGCCTTACGCTTTCGGCGTCAAGCCCCGCGGCCTTCAGCCACAACAGCGTTTGCGACAAATCCACGCGCATTATTTCGGGCTCGGTATACGGGGCGAAATTGCGCTCTTCCGCCTCGCGCCAGAGGCGGATTGCCGTGCCGTTG
>DAVZIV010000206.1:0-3262 GCA_052273125.1 Candidatus Merdousia sp.
ATTTGAAAGCTTTGTGATATTCACTGTCAAAGCGGGGGAATTATTTTGCGGACGCAAAATCCCCCGCGCCGGAAGTTAAAAACTTGACAGGGAGGGAAGAGGGGGTAGGATTTGGGGGCATAAAATCGGGTTGGAAAATAGTCCCACGATTTTAGACAAAAAATGAAAGTATTAGTAGCAGATCCAATCTCGCCCAAAGGCGTAGAATTGTTGAAACAGGAAGGCTTTGAGACTGTCGAGGCATACGGCTCGACTCCGGAGCAGATTAAAGAGTTGGTCAAGGACGCCGACGCGGTTATCGTCAGAAGCGAAACCAAAATCACAGCCGACGTTTTGGAGTGCGCAAAGCAGCTCAAGGCTGTCGGCCGCGCAGGCGTTGGCGTCGATAATATCGACATTCCCGCGGCTTCCGAAAAGGGCGTCATCGTGATGAACACCCCCACTGGCAACACCATAGCGACGGCGGAACTCACATTCACGCACATAATGGTTGGCACGCGCCCGATTACTCAGGCAAACGCCTCCATCCACGAGGGCAAGTGGGACAGAAAAGCATTCAAGGGCACCGAGCTTAAAAACAAAACTTTGGCGGTTTTGGGTATGGGCAGAATCGGCACTGAAGTGTCGAAGCGCGCAATGGCTTTCGGTATGAAAGTTGTAGCGTACGACCCGTTCCTCACAGAAACGAGAGCCAAAACGCTGGGCGTGCAGATTGTGCCGCTCGATGAAGCGTTCAAGGTCGCCGACTACATCACGGTTCATATGCCGCTCACCGACGCGACAAAATACATGATTGACGAGCGCGCGTTCTCGCTGATGAAAAAGGGCGTTCGAGTGTTCAACTGCGCCCGCGGCGGAATCATCAAGGAAACCGCATTGGTCGAAGCTCTCAAGAGCGGAAAAGTTGCCGCGGCTGGTTTGGACGTTTACGAAAGCGAGCCTCTCGCAAAAGACAGCCCCCTGCGCGAATTCCCCAATCTGGTTCTCACGCCCCACTTGGGCGCATCGACAAAGGAAGCTCAGGAAAGCTGCGGCATAGAAGTTGCCGAAGTCATTGCCTCGGCGCTCAAGGGCGGCGCAATCCGCAATTCGGTCAACAAGCCCAGCGTTGACGCCGAATCAATGAAACAGATTTCCCCCTACATAGAACTTTGCGAAAAGCTCGGCACGTTCGCCCAGCAGACAACCGACGGCAGAGTCAAGAAACTTGTCGTAAAATATTTCGGCAAACTCGGAAACCTCGACAACAAACTTTTGACAATCGCAATCCAGAAGGGCTATCTCTCCAAGATTACCGAAAACGCAAACGACCTCAATTCGCCCGCCAAGATGAAACACTTGGGTATTGAAGTCGAAAGCGTCAACACCACTTCCGATGCGGACTATTCCGAACTTGTGGAAGTGGACATAGTTCTTGAAAACGGCGTAATTCAAAACATTGCAGGCACGGTTATGGGCAAGATTGCAAAGCCTGTCGTAGTGCAGATTGGCAGCTACAAGGTCTCTGCAAACCTCACAAACAAGTGCGCAATTATGCTCAAAAACAACGACACTCCCGGAATGGTCGGCGTTATCGGCACGGTTTTGGGCAAGCACTCCTGCAATATCGCCAATATGACGCTGGCGAGAATGGACGGCGGCTTGGCTCTGAGCGTTTACGAGCTCGACAACGTTCCCTCCGCCGACGCGGTTGCGGAACTCAAGGGGCTTAAAAACGTGGAAGCCGTCAAGGTAGTGGATCTCTCCTAACGGTATGGAGAACTCTCTTGCGTACATAATAACGGCAGTTGCGGGATACCTCTTCGGGGCTATCCCGTTCGCCGTGATTATAGCCCGTTGCTGCCGCGTCGATATTTTCAGGGCGGGCAGCGGCAATCCTGGGGCTACAAACGTAAAGCGCACATGCGGAAAATTCGCGGGCAACCTGTGCTTTGTCTGCGATGCGGCAAAGGGATTTGCGGCGGCGTCTTTCCCGTATTGGGCGGGGATATTGGGCGTCAAATTTGCAGACCCCGAAATCCTGCGCTTTGTAGGGCTTGCCGCGGCGATACTCGGGCACAGCTTTTCCGTGTTCATAAAATTCAGGGGCGGCAAGGGCGTGTCGGTTACAATCGGCGGACTGCTCTTTGTTATGATTTATCCTATTTTGATAGGTCTTGTTATTTGGGTTGCGGTGTTCTACGCGTCGCGGTACGTGTCGCTGGCGTCGCTGGCGCTTGCGGTTTCGCTGCCGGTTTCGGGCTGGTTTTTCTTCGGAAATTCCGTGGAGTTGTACGTCGCGGCGGCGATAGCAGCCGTCATATTCTACAGGCACCGCTCCAATATTTCGCGCCTGATAAAGGGAACTGAAAACAGGTTTTAATTGTTATGGTCGGCAAAAAAGTTTTTAAGATTGGGTTTATCGGAATGGGAACTGTCGGGCAGGGCGTGTGGAAGCACCTCTCTCAGGACAGGGAGATTATGCAGAAGCGCTTCGGCGCCCAGTACGAGCTTTCAAAGGCGTGCGTGCGCGACATCTCCAAAAAGCGCGACATTTCCATAACGCGCGAACAAATGACCGAAGACCCCTACAACGTTGTGAACGACCCGTCCATAGACATAGTTTGCGAGCTTATGGGCGGCACGGACAAGGCTTTGGAGCTCACCCTTGCCGCGCTCAGACAAGGCAAGGTTGTTGTCAGCGCAAACAAGGCGGTAATCTGCAAACACGGCGCCGAAATTTTCCGGACCGCGCAGGAGTGCGGAGGCAAATACTTTTTCGAGGCGAGCGTAGCGGGCGGAATCCCAATCATCAAGGTTCTGCGCGAGGGGTTGGTAGCCAACAGATTCTCGCTTATCTACGGCATTCTCAACGGAACGTGCAACTACATTCTCACCCGAATGGAGCGCGAAAACGCCCCGTACGAAACCATAGTTGCCGACGCCCGCCGCCTCGGATACGTGGAAGCCGACGAATCTCTGGATATCGACGGTTGGGACGCCGCGCACAAAATCTCCATACTTGCTTATTTGGCGCACGGCGTCTGGGCAAGCCCCGAAAGCAATATGCTTGTTTCGGGCATACGCGGAATCAGCCTTGAGGATATGCACTGGGCGCGCGAAAACAATTTCCGCGTCAAGCTTGTGGCTTCCGCGCGCAAGTCGGGCGACGCGCTGTCTGTGTCGGTCTATCCCGCGCTTCTGCCTCTAAGCGACGTTGTGGCAAACGTAAACGAAGTCTACAACGCGGTTGCCCTGAGCGGCGACGTTGTCGGGCGCACTG
>DAVZIV010000207.1:0-3260 GCA_052273125.1 Candidatus Merdousia sp.
GGGTCGGCCAGACAATTTCGGCTTCGTCAACGAGGAAGTTCGGCTTTACGGAAAAGTCTTTCCAACCCGCGGCTTTCTGCTCTACGCCGCCGAGAATCTGCGGCAGAATGAATGCGGGGTGAGCCGTCCACGCGTGCGAGTGCGAAATGTCGTTGCCTCTGTAGTTTTCCCAAACCGTGCCCGACTTCGACATTTCCGCCCAGCGTTTCTTGATGAAGTCGAAAACTTCCTTTTGGTGCCCGTCGGCAATCATCTGCTTGAATACATAGACAACCCAGAACGATGACGGCTCGGCTTCGGGCGTCTTTTCGCCGCGCAGATAGGGCAGAATCAGCTCGCGCTTTGCCTTGTCGAAATCAAGACCGCTTATGTTCGCCTGACGCGCCAAAATTTGCGCCTGAATGCTCGTCTTTTGCGAGGGAGTGCCGTCGGGCAAATAGCCGTCGCGGACAAGCCCGTCGGGGCGCAGCAGATGCTTTTCGATGGACTTGCGCAACGCCTTTGCCTTACTTGCATACGCGTCGGCATCGGTTTCCATACCCGAAAGCTTTGCCATTTTTGCAAGCTTGTCGAGAGTGTCCAAATACCAGAGCGCAAGCATTGCAGGTTCGCCGTTTTTCTGAATGCGCGTCCAGTCGAGGAAGAGCCAGTGCAGGGGGTCGTGCTTGGGTAGACCGCGTTCGGAAAGGCGCGCGTCGAAATAGGCAATTATACCGTCTACCGTCTTCCTGTTTTCGCGGAATAGTTCGAGCGAGCCCGTCTGCCAGTAGTAGTCCCAAAGGGTGGTTATCCAAGTGAGGGAGAAATCGGGCAGAATGCAGTGGTGGGCCATCGTGGGGGCGTGTCCGTATGTCAGACCGTCGGGAGCGGTTTGCATTCCGATGATGTGGATTCCGCGGGCGAGCACGCGCGGGTCGTTGGCGATGAAGAAAGTGTTCCAGCTTTGAACGCGGGCATCGCCCCACCACTGGGCCTGCTCGCGCCAAGGGGTGTCTACGTAGGAATCGAGCGTACATATCTTCTGGGTGTAGACGGAGGCGTTCCAAATTCTGTCCACAACTGCGTCGGAGGTTTTGAGCTTGCCCCTGAGTTCAAGCGGATACGCCGTCCAGCGGGCGCGCACGTTGAGCTTGAAATCGGCGCTGTTGTTGCGCACGCGCACTATTGCGTTTCTAAAACCAGTAATCTGGAAAAATTCGTGTTTGAACGAGCCTTCGCGGCAGATGAGGCGCACGCCCATCTGGGGTTTGCTGTGGTCGTTGTGGGGGTGGACGAATTTGAAATTCTCGTCGACGAATTCGTCCATAAGAATGTCCACGATTTCGCCGCCCTTTGCGCCTTCAATTTCTATTATCGGCGTGCCGACAATCACCCTGCCGAAGTCTATAATGAAGTCTGAAAATTCGCCTTTTTTGTTGGCTTTGACAAGCACGGGCATTTGTCCGCCAGCCGCCTTGACTTCCGACTTTTCCAAATCCAGAAGCTTGAAAACGCTTCTTATGCGTTCGGCGTCCCAGCGCGATTTTCCGCCGCCGCGCGCGACGATTTTTGGCTCGGGCAGCATCTTGAATTCGAGCATCGGAATTGTGCGCTCTTCAAACTCGAAGTAGGGCATATAGTTGTATGGGCGCAGAGCTTCGCTCGTTTCCCACGCAGAGTCGTCGAAATCGGCATTTTGCCAGCCGACTGGTTCAAGGCGCATATCTATGTGCTCCTGATTGTTGAGCTGCATACTCATCGGAGCGGTGTCTCGGTCGCACGAAGCTTGGCGAATACACTTTGTCTTGTTGTTCGAGGCGTACGTTTTGCCGTCTATTTCGTAGGCGAAAATCACGCCAGCAATTCCCTGCGATAGATACCCGAACGTGCTTCTGCCCGCACAGTACGCGCGGATTGCCAAAATGTTTTTGCCCTTTTTGAGGAACTTGGTTATGTCTACGGTGTCGAAAGGCTGGCTGCGCTGATACCCGCGCGCGGGGCCCCTTGCGGCGAGTTCGCCGTTGACGTAGAGCATATAGTGCTGGTCGGCGGAGACGTGCGCGAGAGCCTTTTGCGGCGCGGTGTCGAGATCTACGGGTGTTCTGAAAAGCGCGAACGAATTGGTTATGTCGTAGTTGAGATACGGATACGGCCATATCCACTTTGCCGTTTTTAGCGCCTGCGGCACGTTTTGGGGATACCCGAACGCCAGCGCCGCAACGGCGGTCAGGGCTGCTAATATAGTATATAGTTTTTTCATATTTATTTTCTATTTTATTTGATTTTAAAATGATTCCGATGAAAGCCCGATACCCGCGCGCCGCAAAGCGCGCGAACCACAGTGCCATCGGCGTTTCGTATATCATAGCGGCGCAAAAACCGCTTTGCAATCAGCCCCGAACAATGCGCTTTCCTCTGAAAGAGACTATCTTTGATTGCCGTTTTTCTGTCAAGAGCAAATGCCGCCCTTTTGTGGGGAACGCGCCGAGAATATGCTTGAAAAGACACCCGAAAATTGAGATGTTATGCGCATGCGCTTTAGACTAAAAACAACTGTGTTTGCCGCCATCGCGGGCGGGGTTTGCCTGCTGTGTTCGGCGGATACGCTCCGCCCCGTTTCCGCAAATGCGGCTCCGTTTTCGGCTCGGGGGCGCGGTATGCAGGAATATTCGGCGCTCGTTGCCGAATCGGCAAAGGCGGCGCTAAATGCTGGAATGCCTTCCCTTGCAAAATCGGTTTTGCAGGAGAACATATCAAAACACTCCTTTTTGCGGGACTCGAATCCCGTTAACGAACTTTTGACCGATTCGCTCATAGCCTTGGGCGAATACGCCGCAGCCGACGCGATTTTCGCGCGGATAAGCGACGCTTCTTCGCCGGCCAATAAAATCCGCGGGGCGCTGATTAAATGCGGCTTGGGCGACGGCGAGCTGGCGAAGGCGGGCATTGCAGACTTGGACGAAAATTCCGTTCCCGAAAACCTCAAGGCGTGGCTTTACATAGCCAGAGGCTACGCGTTTTTCGAGACAGGCAAGAACGCGTCTGCGCTTGCGGAATTCGACAAGGCGAAATCGTGCGCAAAAAATTCCCCCGCTCTTGCCGACGCCGAAGTCGGCGCAAATCTTTCAAAGCTTGCCTCGCCGCTTTCCAAAGAGGAACTCACCAAGCTGGAGGCGGAGCTTGCCGGCAAGGTGTCGCTGTTGTTGGGGACGCCCGAGGGCTTTCAAACGGCAAAGCAGTACGCGGCGGTTCTCTTCAGGCTGGGCAAAGACGCACAGGCT
>DAVZIV010000208.1:0-3253 GCA_052273125.1 Candidatus Merdousia sp.
CATCGCCAGAAAAGCGCACGCCGACGCCGTCCACCCCGGCTACGGGTTCCTCTCTGAAAACGCCGACTTCGCCGAGGGCGAGCGAGCGCACCGTAACCGCGAGCGTCTGCGCGCCCGTATTCCCGCCGATGCCCGCAATGATGGGCATAAACACGGCAAGCAGGGGGAGCAGCGAAATGTTTTTGTCGAAACAGCCGACGACCGCCGAGGCAATGAAAGCGGTTATCAAATTTACAAGCAGCCACGGAATGCGCTGTTTCATACTGATTAGAACGGGGTCGAAAAGGCCTTCGTCGGCGCCCGCGCCCGCGAGTTTCTGCATATCCTCGGTGCCCTCTTCAATCATAATGTCGATAACGTCGTCGTGTGTGATGATACCCAAGAGATGACCGTTTTCGCTGACGACGGGCAGGGTGTGGTAGTCCGTATCCGCCATTATCTGCGCGACAACTTCCTTGTCCATCGTCGGCGCGAGCAGTCCGATTAGCGTTTTAGACATTATATTTTCAATGCGCGCGCCCTTGGGCGCCAGAAGCAGATTGCGCAAAGACAGCACGCCCGCGAGCACGTTTTCGGAATTTACAACGTAAAGGTAGTAGATGTTTTCGTACTCGTCGCGCATTTGGCGGACGCTCGAAATTGCCTCTTCAATGGTCATGTCGCTGCGCAGCGTGGCAACGTGCGGGTTCATTATTGCGCCCGCGGTGTCTTCGGGATATTCGAGAAGCTCTTTGATGTCTTCGACCGATTCGGGATTGGCGCGCTCCATTCCCTTGAGCAGGCGGTCCTTGTCCTCGTCTTCGAGGTCTCTTACGATGTCCGCGGCGTCGTCCGGCTCGAGTTCGTTCAAGACTGAAACCGCCCTGAACTCGCGCATTGCCGAAACGAGTTCCGCCGACGCCTCGGAGTCCATCTCAGAGACCACTTCCGAGACTTTTTCGGGGTCTAACCTGCGCAAAACCGCCCGCTGTCTGTCCACGTCTATACGCTCGAGGAACAGGGCTACCGTTCTCGGGTTCGTATCGGCGAGTTTTCGGCTGTCGATTTTGTCCAACTCGTCGTTAGTGGAAAAACTTACGAGTTCTTCGAGCGAATAGCCAACATCGGGCTGAATGTCTTTTATATCTTCGTCGAGCGCCATGATTTTTTCCGCAGATTTTTCCGTTTTTAATGAACCTTTTGGGCGTTTTTTCAAGTTTTTTTTAAGCGGCGCGCATTTTTAACGAAATTGCGCCGATAAAAAACTTGAAATGCTGGGATTTTTCGGCGAGAGTACACGATACGCGCGTCCGTATTTGCGCAGCGAAATGCGGCTTCGGACGGCGGTTTTCATTTATGAGCATAGGCAGTTATTTCAGGGAAAAATGGCAGTTTCTTTTCGACAAAATCGTGCGCGAAAAGGCGACGCCCGAATACATAGCGCGCGGCTGGGCAATAGGTATGTTTTGCGGCTGCTTTATTCCGTTCGGCTTGCAGCTGATTTTCTCCGTTCCGGCGTCGTTTCTGCTTAAGGGAAGCAAGACGGGCGCGGTTTTGGGCACGCTGATAACAAACCATTTCACCGTTTTTGTTATCTATCCCGCCCAGTGCTACGCGGGCGCGCTGCTGACGGGCAGAATGATTCCCTATTCTGCGCTCAAAGAGGCGATGAAAGGCGTGATTGAGCAAAACAATTTTGAATCTCTGGCGGCGCTCGGCACGGACGTAGCCGTTGCGTTCTTTGTCGGCGGTTTTCTGCTTGCGGCAATAATGACGCCCATTACATATTTCTTCGTGCGCTCGGTAGCGCGCAGGCGCGGGGGCGATGTCGGGCGCCGCCACCAAAAGCGCTTCGGCAAAAGGCGCAAAATAGCCCTTAGCATTTTCGCAAAAGTTCCGATAAAACCGCCGCAAACAAAGGGGCTATATGGACAATTCCTACGCAAAGGCAAAAGTTGTAAACCTTGCAGACTGCGTGCAGTACCAGTCGGGCGGCATAGTAAGCAGGGAGATAATAAAGTGCGCAAACGGCACAATCACGCTTTTTGCGTTCGCGCGGGGGCAGGGTCTTAGCGAACATACTGCGCCGTTCGACGCCCTCGTGCAGATTTTGGAGGGCGAGGCGGTCATAGGCTTGGGCGGCAAAAGGCACATTGTAAGGGCGGGCGAATCGCTGACTATGCCCGCAGGCGCGCCGCATTGGCTTTCTGCGGAAGTCGAATTTAAAATGATGCTTACAATGATTCGCTCTTGAGTGCCGTTCCCCCGAAAATACGGCGCATTTTGCGGCGGTTTTCGGGCGGCGCGCGGTATGAAAATACGATGCCGCCGCGCGGACAGTGTGCGTTTCCAACGCGCGTTCAATGCACCGTTTACCCGCGAGATGCGCCTACTGCAAGCGACCCTCTTCCGCAGAATTGCGCCTACTTTTCCACCGAAAACTTCACGTTTACAACGCAGCGCACGTCTTTTTCAACCGTGGAAGTATCGTACATTCCGTACGATGCCGTTTCGGTGGAAAGCGGCTGGGTAATCTGGAAGACCCCTTGGGATGCGGACATTATGTTGCCGAGGCTCGCCCCGCCGGCATTTGCCAGCGTCTTGGCGCGCTCTTTTGCGTTTGCCGTAGCCCTTGCCAAGAGGTCGAGCTTCAGGTCTTCAAGCTTTGAATAAAGGTACGATGGCGCGGTGATGTTGACGTTTATTGTGTCGATTTTATCGGCGTTTGAAACCGCATTTTCGAGGGCGTCGAACTTCCTTGTCTGAACCGATACCGTACATTCTGCCGTTTTGCCGCAGACTTCGGTGGTGTCGTAGCCGTTTTTGTTTTTGGTGTACATATTATAGACGGATACGTTCGACGTTTTTATTTCGGAGGCATCGAAGCCGCTCTTGCGCAAAAATTCGACGACCTTTTTTGCGTCGACGGAAACATTTGAAAGCGCGTTGCCGCGCGTTTTCGCGTTTTCGTCTGTAATTTTTACCGACGAACTCACGGATATTGCCCAAGTTGCAATGTCGGATTGCACCCTTTGCATTGCGACACCTTTCACGGCAATGCCGCTGGGCTTGCTAAAGAGAATGTTGGGTTTTACGACTATTAGCGCGCAGGCAATCAGCGTGGCGCATGTTATTACAAGGCAAAATATTGCAAAAATTTTGTTTTTCATGAAAGTTGATTTGAATGTTGAAGGATTGCGGCGGTCGTTTTTTGTCGTTCGGGTGAAAAATCAAGTCGAAAGAGCGCCGCTTTTCAAATATTTTTTTTCAAAAT
>DAVZIV010000209.1:0-3215 GCA_052273125.1 Candidatus Merdousia sp.
ACTCAAAACTCTTCGGCGGCGCGGTCGGTTTTCAGGATTGCCGTCGGCGGCAAGTTCGTCGACGCCGAAATGGCCTGCACGCCCTTTGAAAAGGCGCGGGGGCTTATGAACAGGGATTCCCTGCCCGAAAACGGCGCAATGATTTTCGTGCTCGGCACGCCCCAGCGCGCGTCGTTTTGGATGAAGGACACCCGCATACCCCTCGACATTGCCTTTGTCGACGGCGACGGCACCATAACGGAAATCCGCAAAATGTACCCGTTCGACCTCAACACGGTTGACTCGGCGAGCGCGAGAACCGAATTTTGCGTCGAGACCAATTCGGGCTGGTTTGAAAAAAACGCGGTCAGGGCGGGCGACAAACTCGATTTGAACGCCATTAAGCGCGCAGTCGAAACCCGCGCAAAAAAATGATGAAAACAGGCAGAACTCCCGCAAGTTTGAAGGCCGCGCTGCTCGGCGTCTGCGCGCTGGCGGCGTTTGCCGCGGGCTCGGCTTACTACGCGCGCGCCCTCGAAGACATGACGCCGTGGCAGCGGGCGCAAAAAATAGACTTCGACCGCCAAAGCGGCTCGACCAAATTCAAGGCGCTGATAGACGCGTCCACTGCGGGGGCTGCCGTCTTCTGCTCGGGCGCGCTCGCGGGAGCGGCGGCGTACAAAATTTACAAATACAAAAGAGGCAGACAATGAACTCAACGATAGTAGCCCCCGCCACGCCGCAGGGGGAATCGGCGATTGCCGTAATCAGGCTAAGCGGCGGGAAGTGCGCCGAAATAGCGCAGGGGGCATTCGGCAAAAAACTGCAGCCGCGCAGGGCGTCTTTTGTGAAGTACGTCGGCGTAAACGGCGCGCCCATTGACGAATGCGTCGCGGTGTTTTTCAAGGCGCCGGCCTCCTACACTGGCGAGGATTCGCTTGAAATCTCGACGCACGGCAACCCGTTCATAGTAAAATCTCTGATGGAGGATTTGCTCAGGCGCGGCGCGCGTCTTGCCGAGCACGGCGAATTCACGCGCAGGGCGTTCATGAACTCGAAGATGGATTTAAGTCAGGCGGAGGCGGTGGCGCTGACAATCGGCGCGCGCTCGCAAAAGGCGCTCGAAGCGGCGCAGAAGCAGCTTTCGGGGGAGCTCGGGCGGCGCGTCGGCGCGATGTCGTCTAAGATTATGGACGCCCTCGCCCTTGCGGAAGCCTACATCGACTTTCCCGAAGAGGAGCTTCCGCAGGAGGACAAGGCAGCCTTTGAAGGCGCGCTTGCCGAATGCGGGGCGAAAATGCGCGCTCTTGCCGAAACCGCCAAGATTGCGCCGCTTGTAAACGACGGCATTGACGTTGTTATTGCGGGCGCGCCCAACGCGGGGAAATCGTCGCTGCTGAATGCGCTTCTCGGCGACGAGCGCGCAATCGTAAGCGACATTGCCGGCACCACGCGCGACTTTATCCGCGAGCGCACAAATATCGGAGACTACGCCGTAAACCTCACCGACACCGCCGGTTTGCGCGAAGGCGGCGACGCCCTTGAATCCGAAGGCATACGCCGCGCCAGAAAAAAAATCACCGACGCCGACGTTTGCCTGCTCGTAATCGACGCCGCAAATCCCGCCGTCGAAGGGGCCGCGTTCGACGGTGCGCGGCTTTCGCCCGAGCGCGCCGTAGTCGTGCTAAACAAATGCGACAGCGTTGCGGACACTTTCGCGCTCGAAAAAAAATTCGAAGGCTTTTGCATTGCAAAAATTTCGTGCCTGAAAAACGACGGTATCGACGCCCTCAAAAACAAAATCATAGAGCTTGTCAAAAAATACCGCATAACCGCCGCAGCAGACGACATTCTCGTTTCCGCGCGACATGCCGACGCCCTCGAGCGCGCCGCGGGCTTCCTCGCCGAGGCGCTGGAGAATTCGCGGCATTTATCCCCCGCCGAGATAACCGCAAGCGGGTTGCGCGAGGCGCTTTCGTGCCTCGGCGAAATAGTCGGCAAGACCGACAACGAGGAGATTCTCGACAGAATCTTTTCCAAATTCTGCATAGGCAAATAACAGTGTTGACACAAACCCAATCTTGCCGATAATTCGGCGGAAAATTCTTATGTGGTACTACGTCAAAGACAACAGGCAAAAGCAGGGCCCCATTTCGGACCCCGCCCTTGCCGAACTGCTCAAAGACGGGGAAATTTCCCCGTCGACTTTGGTGTGGACGCAGCACATGAAAGAGTGGACGCCCCTCAAAAATACGGCGTTCTACTTCAAGCTAAAGACAAAGAGAATCGACCCGAATTTTCTCAAATTCAAATGGCGCACCTATTTTCTGCGCTCGACATTGGTTGCCATAATAGCGGTCAATCTTATGCGGATACGCTACTACGTGCTGACCATGGAGGAATTTCCCTACGGGTTGGACAGCCTGCCCGAAAAATTGCGCCTCGACCTCATATTGAGGTATTCCGAAAACGTATCAATTATATCGCTGCTTGACGCGATTGTTTTCGGTATGGTTTGTGCGGCGATTTTCCTCGGCGCGCTCTGGATTGCCTCGGCCGTCATAATGACCAAAAAGCTCACAAGCCAGTACACGGTGTCGTCGAAAATGGCGTTTCTGGGCTGCATTGTTCCCGTGGCGAATATTGTTTTAATCCCCGTGATAACAAAGCAGGTATACAGGTTTTGCGAGCGCGCCGTCCGCCACATCAGAAACATAGGCTCGCGCATATTTATCAGAACTTGGAACTTTCTCTGGTTCGCCTCGTGGATTGCGCTTGTCTTCTATTTGTCCGTCCCGCCGACGCCAGAAATCGCCGAACAAATATATCAATTCAGCATTTTCAACGCATCTCTGCAGAGCCTTCTCATGGCGGCAACCCTCGTGGTAATCTCCCGCGTTTTCAAACTCTCCACCCTAAAACACCACTAACCCGCTCGGCGGGGTTTCATCTTGCGACGCAGGGGATTTCGCGTCCGCGAAATAATTCCCCCAATTTATCTGTGGGTATTATAAGCTTTCAAATTCAGAATACCCGACACTTCTAAACAGATTGACTAAAAAGAGCCCCCTGCCAAGAACCAATATTGCGAGCTGATGAAACGCGCGAGGACGCGTAATTGTTGGCGTGATTTGTTCTTGATATAAAAAACTGAACTTTTTTCACTGACAAAGCGGCGAGCAAATAGCGGAAGCTATTTGAACTCGCTCGCACAGTGGTGCTCGTCTCGCCCGCTC
>DAVZIV010000210.1:0-3213 GCA_052273125.1 Candidatus Merdousia sp.
TCCCACGGCAACTACATAACGCTTTTCAACAGGTCGGAGTATGTCGCGGGCAAGCCGTGCACCGCGCAGAAGCGCTATCCGCTAAACTTCGCCCACGGCGTTGTGTGGGACAATTCGCGCAGAATCCTCTGGGGGCTCGGACGCTTCGAGTTGGCGGGCTACGAGTACAATTTCGACAAACTCAACCCCGAACTTACCAAGAAATTTTCATACAAGCTTCCGCCCGAATGCGTAGAAGGGCACGACCTCTATCCCGTCGCGGGATCGAAAGACCTGCTGTTTGTTTCGGGCGACGCGGGTCTTGCCGTCTTCAACGCCGAAACCCGCACGTTTGAAAAAATCTCGGACATTGCCAGAATCAAAAGCGTTTCGCTGTCGAAAGCGGGCGGGGCGCTCATCTTCCTTGTTCCCGAAACGAGATGGTGGGCCGAGGCGGTGTCCTTCGGCGGAAAAACTCCTAGGAAAATCGGCAGGCTTCCCGATGCAAAAATCTACAAGGCGCGCTTTTTCGTGCCGAGTTGCTTCTAAATTTTTGTCTTGTGCGGCTCGGCTGTATTTGGTTGGATTTCCGCAATGGTGAAATTGGTGGTAGTCGGCAGAATGAAGAGCGGGGCGCTCGAGGCGCTCTGCGCCGACTATTTGGGGCGGCTTTCGCACTTCGACAGGGTGGAAATCGCCGAAATAAAGGATTCCTCAATGGAAACCGAGGCGGACAAAATGCTTGAATCCCTTAAAAATTTTCGCGGCAGAATCTATGCAATGGGCGAAGAGGGCAAAATGTACACTTCGGTGGAGTTCTCGAAAATGCTCGAGCGCGACGCAATGCGCGGCGGTTCGGCGTTCGTTGTCGGCGGCGCATACGGGCTTTCGGCGCGGATTAAATCGGCTGCGCACGAAGTGATTGCGCTCTCACCGCTTACGTTCACGCACGAATTCGCGCGGGCAATCCTCGCCGAACAGCTTTACAGGGCAAAGACAATAACCGCAAATACGGGGTATCATCATATATGAAAAAATCTTTATCAATATTGTTTTTGGCTGTTTTGGCGCTCTGCGCCCGCGCCGAATACGCCGGCGTTGCGCTGCCGCGCGAGAGCGAAACGGGTGCGGGCGCCGACTACTACGACGCCTTTGTGGCGGTCGATACGCTCGATGCTTCCGCGTTCGATTTCGCCGTTGGCAGGCTCGCTTCGGCAACTTCCCAAGAGCTAAGGGGTCTGCTTGCCGACCCAGCGCAGCTCGGCAAGGCTCAAAAATTTTTGAAGATGGCGCGCCTGAAAAAGGGCACAAAACTCTTTGCTTTCAAGTTCGGCAGATACAGGGTTGCGGTGTTTGAAATTGCGTCGGGAAGCAGAATGCGCAAGGGCTTAAATTATTTCGTTTTCGACCCGATTGGCGAAAAAATGCTCTGGGATTTGTCCGTAAACGACCCGTATTTGGCGCTGATTGCCCAGTGCAATTTTGCCGTACCCAAGAAAATCGAGCCGTCGAAAATCGCCGCTTTTTCCGCCTCGGACAAGGCTAAAATAAACGACATCGTAAAGCGCGGCGACCCCGTTTTGGTATTTGCCAATGCGGCGCTTGTCTCCACCGACGCCGTGCCCGCCGTCGGCGAAGATCCCGCCGCAAAATTCTACAAAAAAATTCAGGACGTTTTCTTTTCGTGGCGCATAGACGAATACGCCGCGTATATGTCCCCAAAGAGCAGGGCGCTTTTCAACGCCCAGTATTCGGGCATGGACGAGACCCGCAAAAAGGCGGTGCTTTCGGACTATTTCTCTTGGAAGAAAAAATATCTAAAAGTTGTACGTCTTTCAAAATCGGAATATATAATAATTTTTAAGAGACAAAAGGCGGGACAAAAAGACCAGATTGACACCGCGTACATAACGCTTGAAAGCGCCGACGGTTCGCGCGGGAAACTCGAAAAATTCGGCGTTAAAACCCCGCTCGACCACATGATGGCCCGCTATATATTCAGATAGCCCGCGCGCAAACAGGAGGGCGTTTTTTAAGTGTCTGAAAATTTAAAATTGAGGTTCGTTCCCGCCACGCGCGCGGAAATGCTCGCGCGAGGCTGGGACGCCGTCGACATTCTCATAGTCTCGGGGGACGCCTACGTAGACCACCCGAGCTTCGGTTCGCCGCTCATTGCAAGAATTCTTCTGGATGCCGGCTACCGCGTCGGCATAGTCGCCCAGCCCGATTGGAAAAATCCCGATTCGCTGAAAATTTTCGGGCGCCCCAAGCTCGGCGTCGGCGTCTCGGGCGGCAACATAGATTCCATGGTGAAGCTCTACACCGCGGGCAGGCGTCTGCGGCGCGAAGATCTCTACGCGCCCGCGGGAAAACTCGGCCTGTGTCCGCCGCACGCCCCCATGGTTTACAGCCAGCTTGCCAAGCGCGCGTTTCCAGAAATCCCCGTGATTCTCGGCGGCGTCGAGGCGAGCCTGCGCCGCGTTGCCCATTACGACTATTATCAGGACAAATTCCGCCCCTCCGAGCTCGTCGATTCCAAAGGCGATCTCCTCTGCTACGGAATGGGCGAACTTACAATGCTTGAAATTTTCGGGCGTCTGCGCGACGGCAAAAATCTCGATGCAATCAGGGGAACTTGCCGATACCTCGGCGGCAGGGAATCCGCGGCGTTTACGCTCGACGAAAACTGCGTTCTGTTGCCGTCGTTCGAGGAGGTGCGCGACGACAAATCCGCCATAATGCGCCTGACAAAACTTGTAGAGGCGAATATGAACCCGTGGAACGGCAAGCGCCTTGTCCAGTGGACGAACGGGCGCATTCTGCTTGTCGAGCCGCCGCGCCCGCCAATGACAACCGAGCAGTTCGACAAATTCAGCGAACTTCCCTTTACGGGGCTGCCGCATTTTACATACCGCGAAAAAATTCCCGCATGGGAAATGATAAAGGATTCAATCACCGTTGTTCGCGGCTGCCCCGGCGGCTGCGCGTTCTGCGGGCTTGTCTCGCATCAGGGGCGGCACCTCGTTTCGCGCTCGCCCGAAAGCGTGTTGCGCAGCGTAGGCAGGCTCGCAAAACAGCCGTTTTTCAAGGGCACGATATCCGATCTCGGCGGCGCGGCGGGCAACATCTACCGCCATCGCCCGAAAAATCCCGAAGTCTGCAAACAGTGCAGGCGCTATTCGTGCATATTCCCGTCGATGTGCCAAAATTACTGCGCGGACGAAAAGCCGCTAA
>DAVZIV010000211.1:0-3210 GCA_052273125.1 Candidatus Merdousia sp.
TCCCGCACAAAGGGATAGTGAAAACGCTTTCAATTAGCGGTTTTCATAACGCTGACGGAGCATATTGTTGAATGCAGCCACCTTGCGCTTGCGACGTTTTACTTCGCAGGGCTTTTCAAAATAGCGCTTCTGGCGCACATCTCTGATGACGCCTTCTCTGTCGAGCTTTTTCTTGAGACGGCGCAACGCCTTCTCCATAGCTTCACCCTTGCGCAATTTTACTTCTACTGACATTTCAATTCACCTCCTTCTAAGCGGTATATTTTCGGGGTTTTATCCGAAAATTGTCCCTCATACTGCCATACGGCGCTTTTGCGTCAAGCTTATTTTACGCATTTTTTTCGCCGCTATGCTTGGAGAGTATTTCTATGAAATTGTAGAGAATGGGCGAGTCGTTCTCGGTGCGCCAGACGCCAGAATAGCTGTTGTAAAGCCCGAGCCCTTCGACTTCGCGGAAGACAACGCCGCCGAAGTCGTCAGTGTCGAATAGCGCGGGGATAAACGACACGTCTTCGGTGTCGGGGATCAGGCGCAGAATGAATTCAAAATTGTAGACCTCGCGCGTGATTTTCGGAATGAAGCCGCCCGTCTGCGCGCAGGCGTTCTCCACAAGCTGCCTGTAGAAGGGGCTTTCGGCGCGGGGAATCATCACAAAGGGCGATTCGCGCAGGTCCGTCATTCTGATTTTTTCAAGGCGCGCAAGCGGGTTGTCGGCGGCCATCGCAAGCAGGATTTTGTCGCGCCCCAGCATTGCGGATTTCAGACCGTCAATGCTCGGTTTCGGAATGCGCACTATGCCGAAGTCGGCATCGCCTGCAACGGTTTTGTTTAGCACGCCTTCCGACGGGCTTTCGCGAATTTCCAGCGACACGTTGGGGTATTTTTTTCTCATCGTGCGCACCGCCTCCACAAAGCGCCTTCCCCTGAAGAACGACGGTATCGAGCACAGCGAAAACCTGCCCGTTTCGCCGCGCTTTGCCATAAGCGCGCGGTGCGCCATATCTTCCGCCTGCAGCACGAATTTTTCCGCGTCTGCCTTGAACGCGCGCCCGGCGGCGGTAAGCTCGACGCGCCAGCGGTTGTCGCGCCTCAACAGCGGGCAGCCGACTTCCGCCTCGAGCGTCATTATCTGGCGCGACACCGCCGACTGGGCCATTGAAAAATATTCCGCCGTGCGCGAAAAGTGCATAAGCTCTGCAACTTTCAAGAAGATTTTTACCTGTTTTACGTCCATAGTAGATTCTTTAGCGTTTTTCGAGGGTGGAGGCGGCGGCTAAAAAATCAATCTAAAAAACGCATAGAAAATGTATTTTTTGTGTATTGAAAGATTAGAGCGCTTCGGGTAAAATACGCGAATTGTCGGTGGGTTATGCGCGTTTGCTCTGCCCCCGAATTTAATACTTATCAATGCTTTTATGAACTGGTTGACTGCCTTATTTACAAGCGGCTCCATTGCAAACGACATCATTGCGCTTGCCGTGGTCATAACTGTCGGCGTGTTTCTGACGCGCGTAAAAATCGGCGGAATCGGCATAGGAATCACTTGGATTCTCTTTGCCGGCATAGCTTTCGGGCACCTCGGCTTGGGAATGTCGAACCGGCTGCTCGGTTTCGTCAAGGAATTCGGGCTGATTCTCTTTGTCTGCTCCATTGGGCTGCAGGTCGGCCCGAGCTTTTTTTCGCTTTTCAAGGCGGACGGTCTGAAGCTGAATTTGCTGGCGGTTTCCATTGTCGGCTTGAGCGTCATTACCGCGACGGTCATTTATTTTTCAAGCGGATTGCCCATTGAAACGCTTGTCGGCATTATGTCGGGAGCAATAACAAACACGCCGTCGCTCGGCGCGGCAACCCAGACGTTCTCCGAACTCAAGCCCGACGCCCCCGTTTCGTCGATAGCGCTCGGCTACGCCGCCGCGTATCCGATGGGCGTAATCGGCGTGCTGCTTTCGATGATTGTTTTCGAGCGCATCTTCAAAAAGATGGGAGACTTAGCCGCGTTTCAGTCGGGCAGGCGCGATTCCCTCGGCAAACAGCCCGAGCGCATTACAATAGAAATCAGAAACGCCGCCATAGACGGCAAGGAAATCCGCCAGATAATGGATATGATTTCGGGACATTTTGTAATATCGCGTATCAATAAAAACGGCGAAATGTTCCCGCCCAATCCCGAGACCAAACTCAACATCGGCGACAAAATCCTGCTGATTGCAAACGAGGCGGACATTCCGTTTTTCATAACTTTCTTCGGCGTTCGCGCGGAATTCCGCTGGCGCAAAATAGAGACCCAGATTGAAGAGGCAAAGTTTATGGTCAGCGACAGAAAGCTCGAGGGCAAGTCGCTGATGGCGTTGGGGCTCTTCGGCGCAACCGCCTTCAACATCACGCGCGTCAACCGCGCAGGCACCGAGCTTGTAGCCCACGCCGACTTGAAATTGCAGGTCGGCGACCGCCTCACCGTGGTAGGCTCGAAAGAGGCAATCGGCAGAGTCGAAAAGATTGTCGGCAACTCCATTCAAAAGCTCCAGCACCCGAACCTCTTCCCTCTGTTTTTGAGCGTGTTTTTGGGCGTAATTTTGGGAAGCCTGCCCATTTGGCTCCCCGGAGTCCCCCAACCCATGAAACTGGGGTTGGCCGGCGGGCCGCTCATCGTGGCGATTCTCGTCGGCTATTTCGGGCCGAAAATCAAGCTTTCAACCTACACATCTTCGGGCGCAAACCTGATGGCGCGCGAACTCGGTATTGCAATGTTCTTGGCGGCAGTCGGTATCGGCGCAGGCAAGGAATTTTTTACAACGGTGTTTTCCGCAAACGGGCTCAACTGGGTTTTGATGGGCGCACTGATTACAATAATTCCGTCGATTTCGGCATTCCTCATCGGCAGATTCCTGCTCAAGCTCGACTATTACACGATTATCGGCGTTTTGTCGGGATCTACGACAAACCCGCCCGCACTCGCATACTCGAATTCCGTTTCTCCAACCGACGCGCCCGCAGTCGGCTACGCCACAGTCTACCCGCTTTCGATGTTCCTGCGCGTGCTCTCGGCCCAGCTGATGATTCTCCTCTTCCTCTAAAAAAACGCGCGAGGCCGCGTAATCATCGACGACAAAAATTTATAACATCATAAGAGCACAACTTTAGTTGTGCTCTTTTTATTTTATAATTTCGTCGATGATTACGCTCTCGGCTGTTTTTTGGTTTCGTTTCGGC
>DAVZIV010000212.1:0-3201 GCA_052273125.1 Candidatus Merdousia sp.
TACACGGCGGTCATCGTCGTCGAAAGCCCCATAGCCACAATGAAGGGCGCGGCAAAAAGCAGCCCCAAACTCTGCAGCAAAATTCTGTTGCGCGGGCTTTTCACCGCCACAAAATCCGACAGCCACCCTGCCGCCAGAATGCCGACAAACGCGGCAATGTGCGTGTAAAACATAGCGTCAAATCCCGCAGAGGCGCTCGAAAGCCCGAACTTTTCAACCAAGTACCAAGTAGACCAAGTAAGATACCCCTGCAAAACGAAAATCAGACTTGAAAACGAAAGCGTAAGACAAAGCGCCGTCTTCACCTTGAACAAAACGCCCAGCTGTTCCCAAAACGAAATCTTTTCTACACCGCCCGCCGACTGCCCCGCAGCCGACTTCGCGGCGTCCGCATCGCATTCGCGCCGTTTGTCTTTTAGGCGCCAAGCCAGCAGAAAACCGAACAACACACCCACCGAACCGAAAATGTAAAAGGCGCTGCGCCAGCCCCACCTGTCGGCTACCCAGCCCGCGACCACGCCGCTTACAATCACGCCGAAGTAGTACGACGTCTGGTGAATGCTCATAGCCCGCGCGCGGGTTCGGTTGCCGTGATAGTCGGCAATGGTGGCGTAGTTGGCGGGGCCGAAAAAAGCCTCTCCCATTCCCGTGGCAACGCTTCTGAAAATTATGAAGGAAACAAGTCCCGTGCACGCGCCCGAAAACACCGTGGCAAAACTCCAAAGCAGAACCGAAAACACCAGAATTTTGCGCCTGCTGCACCTGTCGGAAAGCACGCCCGAAATCGGCGTCAATACCGCAAAAACCAAGCTAAAGAGCGTTGCAATCAGCCCCGCCTGCGCAGTGGAAAGCCCGAGCGAATGCGATATCGGCGAAAGCAGCGTGTTGTATATCTGCCTGTCCGCCTGATTGAGAAAAAACGCAAACCACAAGAGGGCGAGGACCTCCCACTTGTAGAACGGTTTTTCCGCAGTCGCCGCACGAAAATTTACCGAATGTTTGTCATCCATAAGCCTGTACTTTTTTGGGGATTTTATTCCCGAAGACAAAATCCATCAATGAAAAAAATAAACCGTTTCGATAAAAACGGACTTGCAAATTCAGCGCCGATTTCGATACTGTCAACAAACGGCGGCTATGAAAACAAAGAAGATAGAATATCTTTTCCATATTAATAACGACTATATGGCGCAATTCTGGGCAAAGGGCACAACCCAAAAATACCTCTCCAAACCCAGCAAATATATGCCCGCAAAACTCGTGAACTCCTCCGCCGAAATATCCGCCCCCGCCCCGCTGCCCATCGACATTCTCGGGCGATGCGGAATAAGAAACGCGGGGCTTACAACACACCTTAGCGGCTACTATTTCTGCCGACAGAAAAACGCCTACAACGATATCATTTTTGTAATGAACGGCAAATTCAGCGCCGATTTCGACGGCAAGAAGAACGAATTGCGCTCCGGCGAAATTCTCTGCGTTCCCGCAGGCTGCCTTTGCGACGACAAGGTAAAAAGCGGCAAAACAACCGTCTTCTGGCTGCACCTCGACAATTCGCCGCACTGGAATTTCGGCGCCGAAACGCAAATCCTGCGTCCCGAAAACTTCTTTGAAATTACCGCCGTGATGAAACTGTACCTCGACGAAGTGTATAGGGAAAACCGTTCCGTTTGCTATCTGGAAAAAATCGCCGACGTTCTCGAAGAGCTTCTGCACAGGCTCTTCGGCGGCTCGAAAATCTCCCGCAGCGGCGCCGTATCGGCATACGCCGAAGCCATTGCAAAAGCCCCGTCGAAGAATTGGAACAGAACGGCGGCGGCAAAGCATTTGAAAGTATCGCCCGCCGTCGCCGACAAAATGTTTCTCGAGGTTACGGGCAAAACGGTGTCGAAAACCGTAACCGCCGCGCGAATGAAAGCCGCCGCAAAATTCCTCGAAAACGGCGGGCGCGATTTTGAAAAACTCGCCGCAAAAACGGGCTATTCAAGCGTGTCGGCGCTGTCGAAAGCGTTCAAACGCTTCTACGGCAAATCCCTGAAAAATTTTGCCGAAACCGACATCGGGCGCTTTTCGTGTTGATTTCGGCAGCCCGAAGTGGGATACTCTCCCGATGGAAAATTGCCGCCGCGACACTTTTGAAAGCCTTGAAAAATACCTCTACGCCCTGAGAAACGCGGGGTCGAAATTCTCGCTCGAGCGCATAGAAAAGCTTTGCGAAAAGCTCGGCAACCCGCAGGCAAAGTACCCATCGATTCACGTTGCGGGCACGAACGGCAAAGGCTCGACCTGCGCAATGCTCGAAAGCATTCTGCGCGGCGGCGGGTTGAAAACGGGCATGTATACGTCGCCGCACCTGCTCTACCTCGGCGAGCGCATACAGATAAACCGCGCTCCGATTTCCAAAGACGCGCTCGCCGCGCGCATAGCCGAAGTGCGCGAAGCCTGCAACGAACTTTTCGACGAAGCCGACATTGCAAACTATCCGTCGTTTTTTGAAATTATGACGGCGGCGGCTTTCCTGCACTTCGCCGAAGAAAGGGTGGACGCCGCGGTTGTGGAAGTCGGCTTGGGCGGCAGGCTCGACTCGACCAACATAATCAAGCCGACCTGCTCCGTGATAACTACAATCGGGCTTGACCACACCGAATATCTCGGCTCGACAATAGCCGCAATAGCCGCCGAAAAAGCTGGCACAATAAAGCAAAACACGCCCGTTGTGGCGGGCTTTCTGCCGCCCGAGGCAATGGACGTTGTGCGCCGAAAGGCGGCTCAAAAATGCGCACCGCTTTTCTGCGCCGCCGATTATTACGGGAGCGGGTCGTCTATGCCGCAAAACATCGCTGGAGGGAAACTACCAGCGCCGCAACGCCGCAGTAGCCGAACTCTGCGCAAAGACGCTTGCAAAAACAAACGCCGCATTTTCCGCCTTGACCGACGCCGAAATTTCGCGAGCGCTCTCCGAAGTGCAATGGGCGGCGCGCTGGCAGAAAATTCCTCTGAAAAATTCCGCAACGCTGATTTTGGACGCCTCGCACAATCCCGAGGGCGCAACCGCGCTCGAGGAAAACCTCAAAAACCTTGTGAAGACTTCGGGCAAACCCGTCATAACCGTGGGCGTGCTCGGCGAACAGCGCGCAAAGGCGCTGCTGCCCGTGATTGCAAAATACGCGCGAAAAATCGTTTTCTTTGTCCCCGACGAGC
>DAVZIV010000213.1:0-3183 GCA_052273125.1 Candidatus Merdousia sp.
CAACAGCGTTTGCGACAAATCCACGCGCATTATTTCGGGCTCGGTATACGGGGGCGAAATTGCGCTCTTCCGCCTCGCGCCAGAGGCGGATTGCCGTGCCGTTGCGCAGGCGTCCCGCTCTGCCTGCGCGCTGGATTGCGCTTGCCATGGACTCGCGCTCGACGAGCAGGGTATTGACGGCTCGGGCGGCGTCGTAGCGCAGCATTTTCACAAGACCCGAATCTATCACGCAGTCCACGCCGTCTATCGTAAGCGAAGTCTCGGCGATGTTGGTTGAGACAATCACCTTACGTTCGGCGCACGGGGCCAGAATTGCGTCCTGCGCGCGCTCCGACATATCGCCGTAGAGGCTCAGCACTTTCATTCCGCGTGACTGCGGCGTTTGCAGGATTTTTGAAACCGTTTTTGTAATTTCGTACACCCCCGGCATAAAGACGAGTATGTTTCCCGACGTATTCTGCGCGGCGCGGGCGAACTCCTTTGCGGCGACGTCCCAGATGGGCAGGTTGCGCCCCATCAGCGCCGAGTACTCGATGTCTATCCTGAATAGTCGCGACGAGCATTGCAGAACGTCGGCGCCCATATATTCGGCGAGCGACTGCGTGTCCACCGAGGCGGAACAGGCGAAGAGTTTCAGGTCTTTTCGGCGCGTGTTTGCAAGCCTCAGCGCCAGCGCCGCGGAAATGTCGGTAAAGACGTTGCGCTCGTGGAATTCGTCGAAAATTATAGCCGAGACGCTGTCGGGCAGCGAGCCGGAAACGAGCATTCGCGCCAGAATTCCCTCGGTGAGAAAAACTATTTTCGTATCGCGCGTGTAGTTTTTTTCGAAGCGGATGTGCCAGCCCGTTTCGCCGTCCATGTCGAACATTTTTGCGATGGAGCGCGCCAGCATTCGCGCGGCGACCCTTCTTGGCTGGAGGACAAAAATCTGACCGCCGAGCTTTTTGTGTATCATCACCGGCAGCGCCGTCGATTTTCCCGAGCCCGTGGGCGCGGCAATCACGAAGCGCGACACGCCCGCGTCGAGCCTCTTGTAAAGGCTTTCGCGCAATTCCTCTACGGGCAGGTTCATTTTGCGCTCTCGGACGCCGCTCCCTCAAATGCGGCGTTTACTTTTTTTGTAATGCTCGACTTCACTTTGTCGGCTGGGTACGCGCTTTTTACAAACTCGTACTGCGCGGATATTTTTACGAGAAACCACTTGTCTTTG
Organism: Candidatus Merdousia sp.; assembly: GCA_052273125.1. Lineage (GTDB taxonomy): Bacteria > Verrucomicrobiota > Verrucomicrobiia > Opitutales > Intestinicryptomonadaceae > Merdousia. The sequence continues at coordinate 1,211 of DAVZIV010000213.1, forward strand.
TAGTTGATTGAGCGAGCGCCTTCCGAATCCATCATGCGTTCGCCGTCCTCCGTGCGGAACGTGTCCTTCTGGTAGTCGTAGAGGAAGAAGTCGTAAAGGGGAACCCATGTTATGCTCTTGTTCGAGATGTATCCCTTGTAGAAAAGTTCGCCGCCGTCTTCGGTGTTTACCTGCAAAATCGGCTGCGAATTTTCGCAGTACATAAACGACATCGTGGGCATTGAACCGCCTGCGTCGGAGAACACGCGCCCTATTCCTATGAGGCGCAGGTTTTCGGAGGTCGGGTCGGGGGAGTAGTTGATTTCAATTCTTCCTGTTCCCGTGTTGTTGCCGACTTTCACCTGCTGTCTGCCGCTCCACTTGCCTTTGTACGCCTCGAGAACCTGCTGCGGCGAAAAGAACGCATCGGTGTACGCGCCCGCGCCGAAGAGCGACACCGCCGCGCTTGCGGGCAGCGCCAGCACCGTTGAGGCAATAAGCGCGACCGCCGTTTTTTTAAAGGTCGATAACGTCATCGTCTTTGTTTTCTTTCTGTTGTTTCGATTCGTCGGAAAATTTGAAGATTGCAATTCGTTCCGCTCTGAACATTTCAAGCGCCCACCACAGAAACGACACCCAGAACGACGCCCACAGTGCCGACCAGTACGAAGCCACCGTTATGCCCTCGGGAACGAGTTTCGCCGCAACGTATATAATCAGCGCGTTTATGAACAGCATTCCTATTCCCATTGTGAACACTATAAACGGCAGGGCAAAAACTATCAGCACGGGGCGTATTAGGCAGTTGAGAATCCACACCAAGAACACCAGCAGTAAAAAATAGAAAATGTTTGAATATACTATTCCCGAAGACGTTGCGCCCGCGATGAGAAGCCCGAGGGCAATTTGCCCGCAGCTCTTCCAGAATTTGAGTTCTATGCGGCGGGTTATGCGCACCTTTGCCGTAGATTCTTCGTCGCTATTTCTTGCCATTTTTTATTTCCTTTTTGATTTTTTTGTAAAATGCCAGACGCTCGGCAACCTGCTTTTCGCCGCCGTATTCGGTCGGCGTGTAGAGTTGGACGGGCTTTTCCATGTAGTCCTGCCCGCTGATGTGGTTGGGGCAGTCGTGGTTGTAGATGTAGCCGGCGCCGTTACCGAGCTTTTTGTTCAGCGACGTGTGGGCGTCGCGCAAGTGCATGGGCACGGGGCGGATTTCCTCTTTTGCCACAAGCTCCTTGGCTTTGAAGAGCGCCGTCGTTGCGGAGTTGCTCTTGGGGGCGGTAGCCAAAAATATCACGGCGTGGGCGAGGTTTAGCTCGCACTCGGGAAGCCCCACGCGCTCGACGGCGTCGAACGCGGCGTTTGCAACGAGTATCCCGCGCGAGTCCGCCAAGCCGACGTCTTCGCTTGCCAGAATCACGAGCCTGCGCGCTATGAAGCGCGGGTCTTCGCCGCCTGCGAGCATTTTTGCAAGCCAGTACATTGCCGCGTCGGGGTCGCACCCGCGAATGCTTTTTATGAAGGCGGAAATCGTGTTGTAGTGCTCGTCTTCGTCGGCGTCGTAGCGCACGCGTCTCTCCTTGGCGAATATTTTTACGTCGTCTTCGGTAAGCTCCGAATTTCCGCCTGAGGCAAGCACCATTGTCTCCAGCGCGTTGAGGGCGCGGCGCATGTCGCCGTCGCAAATTTTGGCGAGCCCGCGCAGAACGGCGTCTTGGGCTTTGCAGTTGAAGTTGCCAAGTCCCCGCTCCGAGTCTTCAAGGGCGCGGCGCAGCACTTTTACGATGTCGTCGGCAGAGAGGGGCTCGAGCTTGAAAAGATGGCTGCGCGAGAGCAGGGGGGCGTTTATGTAAAAGCCGGGGTTTTGGGTCGTCGCGCCTATGAGTCGCACGTTTCCGTCTTCGACATCGGGCAGAAGCAAATCCTGCTGGGCTTTGTTGAAGCGGTGTATTATTTCGTCTATGAAAAGCACCGTGCGGGCGTCTTTGCGG
>DAVZIV010000214.1:0-3166 GCA_052273125.1 Candidatus Merdousia sp.
GACAGGGTTACCTTCTGCAGACGCCCATGCGATTGCGTGTATGACGGCGTCGGTCGCGGCGCGGCGCACCCGCACAAAGGCGTCTATAGTGCACGACCCGACGCGTGCTGGCGACCTTGCATACCACGGCGCAAAGCCTCTGCCCATTGGCGACAAAAACTACGCAAAACTCGTTGAGGGAATGGTTGCGGCAGTCGATCGCGGAACTTGCAGGCGCGCCGCGCTCGAGGGAGTCGGCATTGCGGCGAAGTCGGGCACGGCGCAGGTTTCGGTGTCGGGCAAAAAGCTCGCCCTTGCGTGGATGGCGGCTTTCGCGCCGGTCGAAAAGCCCGAAATTGCGGTGTGCGTGGTTGTCGAGGGCGAAGAGCCCGGCGACGCGGGCGGCGGAAGAACCGCCGGACCGATTGTCCACGAGGCAATGCGCGCCTACTTCAAGCGCTGATTTTGCGGGCGCTATTTTGCAGCGGGGAACAGTTCGAATGAGCGCGCCCCGACCGATTTTCCGCCGTATTCAAAGGGTTTGTCGGTGTAGTTGACAACCACTTCCGAGCCGTCGGAATAGCCTACAAGAAGCACGTCTTTGGCTATTGTTTCGTACCTGTCCATAAACTCGTATTGCAGGTAGGACATCTTTTGGTAGTCGCGCCAGGCTTCGGCAATGCCGTCTATGACGGACGGCTTTTTGTAGTCCGTCCAGTAGAACGTCGGGCGCGAGCCGCTTTCTATAAGCTTGAGGCGTGCGGTGTCGCCTTTGGGCTTGAGGTAGGCGTCTATGGTGTCCCAGTCTATGTTGCTTAGGATTATACCGTGGTAGACAATCTGCCAAATGGGCAGAAGTTCGGGTTCGGTCATTGCTCTTTCGTAGCGCTTTTTCGACATTCTTTTTGTGAAGTCGAGGCGGCTGGTGTAAAGGGCGTAGTCGAGGACTTTCGCAACGTGGTCGTAGCCGGCTTCCGAGGTGAAGCCGCCGAATGCCTTGTGGTACTTTTCGCCGAGGCGGATTTGGTGCTGGGCTATTTCCTTGCGGTTGTTGGGGTGGAGGGGATCGCAGCAGGGCGTTGGGCGGATTGCGCTTGTGACGTCCACGTGCTGCGGGGCGTTCATTCCCATATCTTTGAGATGGGCTATGTCTGAATCCATATAGCGGTCGCAAATGGTTTGGAAACATGTGTGGTACGCCTGTCCACCGGGCCAGACCACATACGTGCGCGGCTCGCCCTTGCGGTTCTTGCATACGTCTTCAACGCTCCAGCGCTTGGCGCGCTTGTACATGTTGTGGTTGTTGATGTGGGTTGTCATGTGGTAGCCCAGCGATTTTCCAAGCTTTACGGCCTCCCTCATTTTAGCCTCTCCGCCGAGGCGCTCTTCAACGGGGAAGAGGTCGGGGAAATAGCCGTCGAAGCCGTTGACCTGCCAGCCGACAAAGCATACGTCGGCTTTGCCGATACCCGCGGCATTCATCTTTTTGAGAATGTCCATAAAGGAGTCGAAAGTGTGGACAACGTTGAGCTCGTGCTGCATTTTGTCCCAAGCTGGGTCGTTTGCGCTGATGTTGTTTTTGGGGCGCTTGTTGTACGCCATTTTTATACGCACGAACGGCGATTCAACCGTGTATTTGAGCGTCGGGTTGTTTTTTACGCGCTCCCTCAGCGGGACTACCGCGCCGCTGTCGAGCATATAGCGGCGGTATTTCTTCGCCATGCCGACAAAATCGGCGTCTTTGCCTTCAAGCTTGTAGAAGTCTACGATTATGTCTTCGTACGGGTCGAAATCTATTCTTGAAATGTCGTAGCGCACGGAGAGTTTGTGGACGCCGTTGACCGCCTCAAGAATTACGCGGGCCTCAAGTTGCAATCCCTTTGCTATTGCAACGTACGTTCCCTTTGGCGACTTCACTCCCCAGAAAGCCATCTGCAAATCGTAGAGGCTTCTGCCGTTGTCGTATTTGAAAAATCCCCGATAGCCGAAGTCAACGTTGGGCACAATGAAATAGCCGTCGTCGCCCTTGTTTGCGGTGAACTCGTCGGCTGTCAGCAGAATCTGCTTTGTTGTGCGGGGAATGTCGCAGACGGGAATGCGCAGGCGCATTGCCCCGTCGGGCTGCTCTTGAAGCTGGTATTTTTTTGCGACGGGCGGCTTGCCCGACGCCTTGAAGTAGTCGAAACGCGTATCGACCTGCGTTATAGCCGTAGCCGCAAACGCGGCGGTCAAAACCAAAACTGTCGCAAAAACTCTTTTCATATACCGATGTAGTTGGCGGAGATTCTGTTTTGAATGGATTGCATGTCAAGCAAAAATGTCTTGACTTGGACTGCGCCATTGGCGTATCTTGCAGGCGTGTTAAAATAATACGAACCAAGCCGTACATAAAAGCGGCAAAGAGAATGGGCATAACCGCCGAAAACGAGGCAAAATTTTTCGACGAGTTGCGCGACAATCCCGAAAACGGCGATTTAATTGTAGGCAGCGGCGGTGTCCGCAAGGTTCGCATGACTCTCGGCAACCGCGGCAAAAGCGCGGGGGCAGGGGTCATATACACATATTTTGCCGTACGAGAACGCCTATATTTATTTACCGCGCATACAAAAAACGAAAAGGAAAATTTAACCGGAGCGGAAATCAACCAATTGGGGGACTTGGTCGATTTAATCAAAAAGTAGATTGGTCAATGAAAAAACAGCACAGCATATTTGAAGACATAAAGGCGGGGCTAAACGAGGCTCTCGAAATAGAAAGGGGAACGTGCAAGCCGTCGAGCTTTGTCGAAGTTGAAAACCCGAGGGAAATCAGGGAAAAACTATCCCTTACCCAGCCCGAATTCGCCGAATTTGTGGGGGTGCGCGTAGCCACTTTGCGCAACTGGGAACAGGGGCGCAGGCGCATTCCGTCTACGGCGAGAACCCTTCTGAGGATTGCTCAAAAATATCCTAAAATCATTTTGGAAATGACGCGCTGATAATCTGTTTTTCGTTTTAAACGATATCGGAAATGACGATTTTTGCAGGGAGGATTTTCGAGGGAAGCGTCGAGACCGTGTCGGCCTTTTGCGCGGAGGAGATGTCGGCGGCGCTCGCGCGCGTACAGGAACTTTCAAAAAGGTTCGAGGTTGTCGGCTACATAGCCTACGAGGCGAAGGATTTCTTTCTCGGCAAACCCGCAAAAAGCA
>DAVZIV010000215.1:0-3163 GCA_052273125.1 Candidatus Merdousia sp.
CGCCCCTTCGGGGTCTTTCGGCTTGCGCCGAAATCTCAAACGCGCTTCGCTTGTTCCCCAGTTCGAGCCTCGCGCGTTTTTTCAGCTCACAAAGGTTATCCTAAGTTGAATTTTTCTATAAGTCTGTTCAGAAGAGTAGCGTATTCTGAATGTGAAAGCGTTGTGATATCCACTGACAAAGTACGGAATATTTTTCGGGAGAAAAATCCGTACGCCACAGAGAGGAAACCCGCCCAGCGGGCGAGCCTCGCGCGGGCGCTGGAGCGCCACGCCATCGAAGGGGCTTTTCGCCCCTTACGGCATTTTGCATTCGCAAAATATCGCCTATCCCCATTATCTCGATTATACTAACTGATAGATTTTTTTATAAAATAAAGGAATTTCCCAAGTAAAAAATCTTACGGCTTAGAATACCCATCGGGAATAAAAAAAGAGATAAAAAACATTCAGATTAGAACTTGAGATTTTTACTGACAAAGCGGCGAATTGCGCTACGCGCATCGCCGCGCCACAAGATGGAATGGTGTACCTGCACCCGCCACAGGAAAGAAATTAGAAGCTAAACTTCACCCACTGACAAAGCAGGGGAGGTATTTTGCGGAGGCAAAATCCTCTGCGCCACAGACAAGAAGCTTACCTGCGTAAGCTTCACTCGTAGGTCAAAGCGGCGGGCATATTTCGCGGACGCGAAATCCGCCGCGCCAAAAGATAAAAAAGTTAGATGGAGCGGCAATCGTCTTTATCTTTGACGGTGTAGCCGGAGTCTTGGCGGTTGTGGTTGATATGGTTTTTCTTGGCGTATGCCTGATAGAAATCCTCGGCGCTCATACCAAGGACTTGGGCGAGGGATACGAGGAAGTGAAGCATATCGACAACTTCGACGCGCGCATTTTGGGGGTCGAATTTCTGGTATTTTGCCCACCATTTCCACGGAACGGAATCGACAAGCTCGGCATTTTCCTGCCCGAGGGCACGGCTGTAGTTGAGCGTCCATTTTACTTTGTCTTCGTCGCTCATGGTGCTGGTATCAATACCAATGCGCTTGTTAAGTTCGTATTGCATTTTGAATATTTCTTCGAGTTTGTCCATAGGGGCAACATCTTTGCCTTATAGTTATAGACGTCAAGTTTTTATTGGGAACGGAAATTTTTAAAAAAAACGATTTTTTTCAAAATTTTTGTTGACAAACATAAAAACGTCTCTTGAATTGGGGACAATCAATTTCTCCGATAGGAGATGGGGTAAATAAATAAAGTAGAAAATAAACTGGCGGGCAACATTGGGGTATGTTGCCCGCCTTCATTTTTGAGACGCACGCGTCCAGATGGGGAAAACTTGCAGACTCAAAACGGAATTGAGCGCTCAATTCTACGCACTCGTAAGGAGGGAAAGTACGGCAATCAGGGCGGTGTCGGTGCGCAGAATCCTGCTGCCAAGAGAGACAAGAGTGTAGTTCTTGGCGCGGAGAATGTCGCGGTCGTCATTGGTGAAGCCGCGTTCGCTGCCCAAAATTATGTTCATAAATTCGTCTTTGACGGGATTGTATGAATTGTAGGCGTCTATGAAGGGGAATTCCGCCTCGTAGGGGTCGGGGGCGAATTTTACGGCGTTGGGATCGCCCATTTCGTCGAGCTTTTCAACGGCTTCCTCAAGCGAGGCGGCGTACTTGAAATTTGGAATCTGCGTTGCGCACGCCTGTTCCGCGCCGCGCTCGAGCCATTTCTTGTATTCGCCCGAAGTGTAAAGGGAGCTTTTGGAGTAGTCGGCTTCGCCCTTCGACGCGGGATAGAAAACGAGATTCTGCACGCCGAAACACGCAGCCTCGAAAAGCAGCCGCTGGGCTATCTGCGGGCGCGCGAAAGACACCGCAACGCCCGCGCGAAGCTGGTCGGGCGTGGCAATGTCGCGCACGGGCGCAAGTTTTGCCCCGCCGTCGTTTGTGAATGAAACTGTGCAGACTTTTAGCGAGCCGTTGACGTTTCCCGCATAAATTTCGCCGCCCTCCTTCGTGCGGAGAACCTTTACAATGTGCTCGAGCTTCGGGTCTCCGCGCGCGAGAATTAGCGGTTGATTTTCGGGAAAAAGAATGCAATTCATAAAACACTGTATGATACCTATTGGGCGCATAGGCAAATAAAAAAGTTTCGGGGCAAATTTTATGGCGTTTTATGGGTTGAAAAAAGACGCAATTTGTGTTCAGATACCGTCCATGAGTTCAGAAAATTTTACATCACAAGACGAAGAAACATTGCGCGAAGTACTCAAGCGTTGCTCGCCCGAAACAATAGAAAACGCCGTGGCGTTCAGAAAGACGGGCGATAAATCGCTGCTCGACAGCGTTGTAATCGGCATTATCGAACGCTATGCCGAGCCCGAAAAGCGCGAGCTTCTGCATTCGGGCAACGACCTTATCGATATGGTCAAAGACCTTGAGCTTGACTCGCTTACGATGGTTGAAATTGTCCTGTGCGTGGAAGACTCTCTCGGCGTCAAGATTGACAACGAAGACGTTCAGCGCCTCCACACGCTCGCCGACATCAAGGCATACATCAAACAAAAGATTGCCTAACTCGGAGCGCGGGCGGGGTGTGCATTGGTCCGGCGCGCAAACAGCAAGCCGAGCCTTCCGACTGCGGTGCGGATTGACGCTCAAACGGGCGTCTGCACAAACGGCGCAGGCGCAAAGAAAGTATGCGGGGGGGGCGCGGGATCTTCCCCCGAAATTCGGGAAGTCTTTTAGCGGGACTTCCTTTCGTCGATATATAATATTCCCATGAATTGCGCATTTTTTGCAATTTTTTCGGGGCGTTGCCCGCCGCGGCGGTGTCGTTTTTTATTGATATGCCTTCTGAACAGGAAATTTCAAATTCGGTAATAGTCAGGCGCTTGACGAAACAGTACGGTTCTGTCAAGGCCATAGACGGCGTTTCGTTTAGGATAGGGCGCGGCGAAATTGTCGGCTTTCTGGGGCCCAACGGCGCGGGAAAGAGCACCACAATGAAAATTATTTCCGGACAGATGCCCGCCGATTCGGGGTGCGTTGAAATCTGCGGCGTGAGCGTTCCCGAAAATCCCGACGCGGCGAAACTGCACATAGGCTATATGCCCGAAAACAACCCTCTGCCCGAGGATTTGGGCGTCGACGAATACCTGAAATTCCGCG
>DAVZIV010000216.1:0-3144 GCA_052273125.1 Candidatus Merdousia sp.
TCCTCCGCATCCGAGGCCTCCGGCCCGCCGCCGAGACCGCGCCCGCCGAGACCGATGCCGCCTCCTCCGCGTCCGTTTCCTCCGCGTTCCTACGTTGTGCCCGCGCCTGCGGTAGTGTACGTCCCGTCTACTGTTGTTGTGTATTCCGCACCGACGCAGGCCGAAATTGCAAAGCGCGCACAGGACTTGCAGACGGCCGCGCTCAACGCCGTTGTAAAGAAAATGAAATCGCTAAAGCTCAGCGACGCCTATTCGGTTTCGGCAAGCATTGCCAAGTACGGCTATTCCGACGGCAAATATTTTGCGACAGTCGAAGTTTCTTTCACGAAACTTTCAGATTCGTCAAAAATCGCCGTACAGACGGATGGCGAAAGCACTTCGGCAACGTCGCTTAAACGCGAAATCGTAAAGGCGCTTGTTGCCGCCGACATTTTCAATTCCCTTTAATATACGCGAAGCGCGGTTTGGCAATTTTTAGCGACTTTTTCCGTAATTGAAAAACTCGCTGCGGAAAACTTCGTCCGATGAAATGCGGCGCTCCAAGCGCAACAAAGCCCCGAACTTTTGAAGTTTCGGGGCTTTGCTTTTTTTTTAGAGGGGGACGGAGGCGTTATATAATAGTTTCGGCTTTTTCCGCCTTTTCGCCGCTGCCGAGAATTTCGCGGCTCTTTTCAAGGGCAAGGTCTATGTTTTCAAGAACGTAGTCTTCGCCAATTTTGTCCAGGAAGCCCGACTTTTGCATCATATGCAGCGGCTGCGAGTGCGCTCCCGTAATCATCATTATAATTCCGCGGCTGCGCATTTTTTCGTAAAGGTGGTCGAGTACCGAAAGCGCGGTTGCGTCCATGGCAAGCACCGTGCGCATTCTCAAAATCGCAATCTTGGGAGATTCGCCCATTGATTCGAGAATGCTTTCGAGCTTGTCAGCCGCGCCGAACATCAGCACGCCGAAGATTCTGAAGACCATCACGCCCTCGGGAATGTCCTTGCCCTCGAGTGAGTATTTGGAGAGGTCGCTTTCGAGATTTCTGTCGACCTGCATCACCTGCGTGGTGTCGGAAACGCGGCGGATAAACAGCATTGCCGCAAGCACCATACCCACTTCAATTGCCAGTGTCAGCCCGAAGACGACCGTCAGCAGGAACGTCGCCGCAAACACGCAGTCGTCGGAGCGGGGAAGCCTGCGCATTTCGCCGAACGCCGACCAGTCGCCCATATTGAAAGCCACAACAAGCAGAACCGCCGAGAGGGTTGCAAGAGGTATATACTGCGCGTAGGGCGCGGCGAAAAACAGAATTGCAAGCAGCGTTATGCAGTGGACAACGCCCGCTATCGGCGTGCGCCCGCCGTTTTTGATGTTAGTTGCCGTTCTTGCGATGGCGCCCGTGGCGGGTATGCCGAGGAAAAACGGCGAAACTATGTTTGCCATGCCTTGGGCAATAAGCTCCTGATTCGAGTTGTGCTTGTCGTCAATCATGCCGTCGGCAACGACAGCCGAAAGCAGCGACTCTATAGCGGCGAGCAGCGCAATGGTGACCGCGGGCATCATCAGGTTCTTGACGTTTGAAAAGTCGAATTCAATCCAGCGGAACTCGGGCAGCGTGTGGGGGATTTCGCCGAATTTTGAATGTATGGTTTCCACGTTCCAGCCGAACTTTGCAAAGACGAGCGCCACCGCCGTTCCCACCAATATTGCGCCGATTTGCCCCGGAACTCTCCTGCGCCACGGCTTCGGCCAAAAGACAATCGTCAGAATCGAAATAACGCCCAGAGCGGCTGTCGCGGCGTCAATCGTTGAAATATTCCGGAATATGGCGCACATTTTCGGAATGAAGTCTTCGGGATTCGTCTTCATATCCAGCCCGAGAAAATCCTTGAACTGCGTGGACATAATCAAAACGGCAATTCCGTTTGTAAAGCCGAGCGTCACGGGGCGCGGAATGTACTTGATGGCGTTGCCCATTTTTGTAATTCCCATAATTACCAGAAACACGCCGGCCATAACCGTTGCAACCGCCAGCGCGGCGTATCCGTATTGGGAAATAATGCCCGCCACAATCACGATGAACGCGCCCGTCGGGCCGCCTATCTGAACCCTGCTGCCGCCGAATACGGAAATTATAAAGCCCGCAATTATTGCCGTGTAAATACCCTGCGCGGGGCTGACGCCGCTTGCTATTCCGAACGCCATCGCAAGCGGAAGCGCGAGAATTCCGACGCTTATACCCGCGCCGATGTCCGTGCAAAATTCGGCGCGATTGTACGTTTTAAAGCAGTCCAATAATTTTGGACGAAACGATATTTTGAGGCTTTTCATTCTGAATAAAAAACGCGCTATGTTATGCAAAAATCAAACCGCGTCAATATATTTATGTCTTTTTGTGTCTGCGTTTGGTTTTTTGTGGGTTGCGCCGAAAATCGGCATTTTTAGGGGGACGCGTTTCCCGCGCCGCGCGGAATGCGGATACAAAAACGGCGCGTACCGCCTTTGCGGAACACGCCGAAATTCGTTCGCCAAAATAATCCGTTTTATCTGGCTATTTTTGAATACGTTTTCATCAGGTAGTCTACATATCTTAGCGGTACATAAGCCGTGCCGTCGATTGTAGAACCCTTCGTCTGAATGTCGAATGCGCCGTTGGTGTAGGTTATTGAGAGGCGCGCAGATTGACCGCCCCTATTTATGGCGGCAACTATCGGATATTCCGCCGAAGATACGTTCCAGCCGCGGGCTTTCAACGCGCTTACCATTGCTATTTTCGCCGCGTTGGCGTCGGAAAGCTGCGCGGGGTAGGTCAAGACCGTCTGACCCTGTTCGGCCATTTTGTAGCCCGTTCTGGACGTTGTTGTAGAGCACGCGGCCAGCCCGAGCACCGCCGCCGCAAATACTGCCGTAATTATTGCTTTTTTCATTTGCAGTTTACCTTTTAGGGTTGAGTTTGTTTTTCTTTTACAATTTAATGTGCAATCAATACATAAATGTCGGTTTTGTTCAACATTATTTTGTCGGTTTATAATTCGGCGCGCGTGGCTGTCGGTCTTGCTTCGTTTGCGGCGGCAAACGCGGTTGTGGGCGTATCGGTTTTGCCGCTGCTGCTCGTGCCGTCGGGGGCGCTGCGCGGTCGGGCAATTTCGCGCGTGCTG
>DAVZIV010000217.1:0-3138 GCA_052273125.1 Candidatus Merdousia sp.
AAGATATGGCTCGACACATCATACCACGATGGAGCATGCTTCATGTTTACGCATCAGATAACGTCCTGCATTTTCCCGCCGCGCAGAGCTTTTGCGCTCTGCTCGCCGAGAACCCAGCGGATTGCGTCGACAATGTTGCTCTTGCCGCAGCCGTTGGGTCCGACAATGCAAGTGACGCCCTTCGTCAAAGACATTGTAGTCTTGTCGGCGAAGCTTTTGAATCCGTTGATGCTGACCTGCCTGAGGTACATATTCGCGTGGCGTTGGGCGCGCTATTTCAACGACGCCTTGAATTTGTCGAACGCGGAGACAAGGGCGTCAGCCGAGCCGCCGCCCTGAGCGAAGTCGGGACGTCCGCCGCCGCGTCCGCCAAGCTGTGTTGCCAAAGTTTTAACGATGTCGCCCGCTTTGACGCCGGCGGCGACAGCCTCGGGCGGGCACGACGCCAAGACAGAAGCCTTGTCGCCAAAGGCGCAACCCAAGACAACAACGCCCGATTTTGCCTTCATAATATTAACGGACATATCGCGCAGCATTGCGGGATTTTCCAACCCGTCAACAATTTCTACCATGTAGGCTACGCCGTCTTTTACTATTGCCGAATCGGCGATTTTCGCCGCGCGCTTTGCCGCGCCGTCTTTGCGGTAGCCTTTGATTTCGCGCTCAAGCTCGTTCTTTGACGCCGCCAGTTTTTCAACGCGGTCGGCAACTTCGCCCTCTTTGCACGAGAGAAGTTTTGAAACTTCGGCAAGACGCGACTGCATTTTTTCGACGGCTTCGAGCGCCGCCATTCCCGCGACGGCCTCTATTCTGCGCGTTCCCGCGGAAATTGCGCCCTCGCTTAAAATCTTGATGAAACCCAAGTCGCCCGTGGCGGAGGCATGCGTGCCGCCGCAGAGTTCCTGACTGAAATTGCCCATTTCCACAAGGCGGACTATTGCCCCGTACTTGTCTTCAAAAAGCGCCATACAGCTCTTTGGAACTTCGCGGAAGGGAAGCTCGCGCCATGTGATTTTGGTGTTTTCGAGAATTTTCTTGTTCGCCAAAGATTCCACTTCGGCGAGCTGCTCGGGCGTGGGGGCTTCAAAGTGGTGGAAGTCGAAGCGCAGGCGTTCGGGGTCTACGTACGAGCCTTTTTGTCTGACGTGGTTGCCGAGCACTTGGCGCAGCGCCCAGTGGAGAATGTGCGTTGCCGAGTGGTGGCGTTGGATTGCGCGGCGGCGGTAGGCGTCTACGCTCGCCGAAATTTCGCGCCCGACCAGACTTTTTGAAATTGCACCCTTGCGTATTTTGTGGAGGACGTGCCCCGCCTTGTCGGTTTTGGTGTCGGTGATTTCGTGCGCGCGGCCGTCGATTTCCACGAAGCCCGTATCGCCGACCTGACCGCCCTTTTCCGCGTAGAAAGGCGTCTGCGGAAAAATCAGGTAGTCGGCGTCTTCGCCCTCGACTATTGCGGAGAGCTTTGTTTTGAAGTCGGAGAGGTTTTCCGCCTCGTAGCCGACGAACTGCGTGGCGTTTTCAACCTCGCTTGAATCGGCTACGGAAATAATTTCGCGCTTTTGGGCGTCGCGGGATAGTTTGCGCTGGCGCTCCATTGCCGCCTCGAACCCCGTTTCGTCCACGGGCATATTGCGCTCGCGCGCGATGAGCTGCGTGAGGTCGAGCGGGAAGCCGTAGGTGTCGTAGAGAATGAACGCCTGTTCGCCCGAGATTTTGCCCGATGTCATTGTGATGTTGTCCAGCAGCTGCAAACCTCTGTCGATTGTCTTGGCAAAGCTGTTTTCCTCGCTTTCGATGGTTTTCAAAATCATCTTTTTCTGCTCCAGCAGCTCGGGGAAGACGGGCGACATTTTCGCAATTACGGGCTCAGCCAAGCGCGTGAAAAAGCCGCTTTCAAGCCCCAAGCGCTTTCCGTACATAACGGCTCTGCGCAATATTCTGCGCAGAACGTAGTTGCGCCCTTCGTTGCCGGGGATAATGCCGTCGGCAATGGAGAATGTGAGGGTTCTGATGTGGTCGGCGAGCACGCGGAAGACGCAGTCGGTAAGCTCCTGCTGGCTCATATCGCGCGGATTTTTCGGAAGCGTGCCCGTGTATGTCTTGCCCGAAAGGTGCGATATGTGCTTGAAAATGTCTGTGAAGAGGTCGCTGTTGTAATTCGACGAAAGCTGCGAGAAATCGGTAAAATTCTTCGTCGTGGCGAGAATGCCCGCCACGCGCTCGAGCCCCATACCCGTGTCTATGTTGCGGTTTTTAAGCGGCACGAAACTTCCGCCTACTTCGGCGTTGAACTGCATAAAGACCAAGTTCCAAATCTCTATGCACAGCGGAGAGCCCGCGTTGACAAGCGCGCCCTGTGTGTCGCCCTTCGGAGTGAGGTCTATGTGGATTTCGGAACACGGACCGCAGGGGCCCGTTTCGCCCATCATCCAAAAGTTGTCTTTTTTGCCGCACTTTTTGATGTGTATTTCGGGATCGAGACCGCATTTGTCGAAGATTTCCCTCCAGTAGCCGTACGCCTCGGCGTCGAATTCGGCGGGTTCGCCCTCTGCGGGCTGGTAGACGGTTGCGTAGAGGCGCTCTTTTGGGAAGTGCCAAACGTCCGTCAAAAGCTCCCAAGCCCATGCGATTGCCTCTTTTTTGAAGTAGTCGCCGAACGACCAGTTGCCAAGCATTTCAAAGAATGTGTGGTGGTAGGTGTCGAAGCCCACATCTTCAAGGTCGTTGTGCTTGCCGCCCGCCCTAATGCATTTTTGGGTGTCTGCGGCTCTCAAAAAGGGATTTTTCTCCTCGCCGAGGAAGTACGGCACAAACTGGTTCATACCCGCATTTGTAAAGAGCAGGTTCGGGGAGGAAGGCATCAGCGAAGCCGAAGGCACTATTGTGTGCCCTTTCGACTTGAAGAAATCCATAAAGCTTTGTCTGATTTCGGAGCTTGTCATAAAAACGTAAAAGGTTGCGCGGCGGATTGTATCGGGCCGCCGCAGTCCCGAATTGTTTTGCGAAAATTACAGGCGCTCAATGATGGCGCGCGTCATTTCCTTTGTGGATACGGGCGTTTTGCCGAATGCGATGTCGCCGGTGCGGATTCCCGAGCAGACTGCGCCGCGAACCGCCTTTTCGATTTTCGACGCGGTT
>DAVZIV010000218.1:0-3063 GCA_052273125.1 Candidatus Merdousia sp.
CGACGCTCGTGGGCCCGCCTCCGATGGAAGACTGCTATATGGCGAAAGCCACCGCGCGCTTCCTGCCGCTGCTAAAGTCGGTATTTCCGGAAATAGGAGACTACTTTCTGCCGTGGGAGGGCGTCTTCCACAACATAGCGGTTGTTTCAATAGACAAGGAATTCCCCGCACACGCTCAAAAGCTAATCAGCGGGCTCTGGGGACAGGGGCAAATGAGCTTCTGCAAGGCGATTGTCGTTGTCGACAAAAACGTAAAGCCCTCCGACCTGCACAAGGTTTGCGAGCTCTTCGTAAACTCGTTCGACCCGGATTCCGACATAACACTTTCCTTCGGAGTGCTCGACGTGCTCGACCACTCCGCGCCGAACGCGCTGTCCGGCTCGAAAATAGGCATAGACCTCACCGCGCGAGTCAACGGCGAAGCCCCGCGCACGCCATGCAAGTTTGAGACTCCCACACAGGCGCAGCTCGACGCGGTAGAATCGTGGATTCTCGAAAACATACCCGCGGCGGAATCGGTGGAGCTAAAGCACCACTTCGCGGCGGTGTCGCTTTCAAAGGGCGAACGCAGGGGCGCCGACGTTCTCGAGCAGCTATCGCGCTGCCCCGACATTGAAAAGTTTTTCCGCGCCGTCGGCATATTCGACACCGAAGTAGACATTTCGGAAACGTCGAAAATTATGTGGAAAATCTTTAATAATACCGACCCAAAGCGCGATATTCTTATAAGGAACAAAACTCTTTTCATAGACGCCTGCCGAAAAAACAAGGCGGACGGCTACACGCGAGAGTGGCCCGACGACCTCTCTTTCGACAAATAAAAACTTGCACACACCGCCAAAACAGGTTAGAAAACAAACAACAATCAACCCAACCGCACTATGGACATTCAGCTTTTGACATCGTACCTAAGACGCATTCAGGACGCCGCCGACATATTCTGGCAAATCTGCCAAGATGCTTGGAGCCAGCCGCACACGCCGCTTCTGCTGGGCATTGCCCTCGCCCTCGCAGTGCTGGTTGTCGTCTCGCGCAAAATTCGCAAACGCTTCCGCCCTATAAAGCTCTTCAACAACAAAGTCGGCGAAGTGGAGGTGTCGCGCAAGGCGCTCAACGAACTCGTGCAAAGCGTGTGCTTTTCGCTCGGCGCACTCAACCGCCCAGATGTCGAAATTTTCCAGCGCCGCGGCAAACTCTGCATGACGGTGTCGCTCAAGCTCGAATCGGGACAGAAACTCACAGAAGCTACGGGCGAAATCCAGACGGCGCTTACAACCGCATTCCGCGAACACTTGGGCGTGGAAAAGCTCGGCAAGATAGACGTGAAAGTTCTCGGGTTCAAAGGGCTTATATACAAGCCCGCCAATAAATTCCTGCCGCCCGTCGAAGACGTAAAAAGCGAAATCATCGACGGCAAAACGCCCGTCATAGACGTCGTGGACAGTGCCGCAAAATAAGGCAAAAAATGCTTAATTCAAAAGCTCTCGAAACGGCGCTTTTCTACGGCATTGTGGACACCGGATACGTAGCCCACGCCGACATAGCCGAAAAAACCGCCGCTCTGAAAAACGCGGGCGCAAAAATAATACAGCTTCGCGCCAAAAAAGAAGACGACAAAACAAGACGGGAATTGGCATACAAAATCCTGCCGCTCTTTGAAACACCAGACGCCCCGTTTTTTATAATAAACGACGACATTTCCCTCGCCGCCGAAATCTGCAAAAAAATCCCCAACGCAGGCGCGCATGTCGGGCAGGACGACCAACCCCCCGCCGAAGTCCGCGAAATTCTCGGCAAAAACGCCGTCATCGGACTTTCCACCCACTCACTCCAACAGGCGGCAGCCGCCGACGCACTCTGGCAGACACTCGACTACTTCGCCGTCGGCCCCGTCTTCGCCACACAGACTAAACCGGGCAGACCCGCAGTAGGATTGAAGCTTGTAAAAGAAGTCGCCAAGATGAAAACACATCTGCCGTGGTTTGCAATAGGCGGCGTAAACGCAACAACCGCCCCCGAGGTGTACAAGGCGGGCGCAAAACGAATAGTCGCCGTAAGCGATGTTCTGTTGCCGGCCGACACAACTGCCGCTGTCGCAACACTTCTAAAAGCCTTCAATCCCGCAAACTTATAACGCGAAAATAAGCTCCCACAAAAAAGGCAACGGACCTTAGTCCGTTGCCTTTTTTTGTGTTTGCAAGTTTAAAGACTCCACTATTTGCGGCGGCGATAAACAGCCAAGCCCAACGCCAACGCGCCGAAGATTGCCGCGTATGTCGAGGGTTCGGGAACTGTCGATGTTCCCGTAAGCGTAATATTGAAATACGATGCGCTGCAACTTGTACCCATACCGCCCGAGTCAAGTTCGGGAATTAACGCTTTATCAACGGAAATCATGAATGCGAAATAATTTTCGCCCGAGATGTCAATATCAAGCCCCGCGAGATTTACCGAGCCGTCTTCAAAATCTTTCATCGTCAAGCCGGTAAGTTTTGCGACAGATGTCAATGCCGAAGATTCGTAGTCGGCTTTAGCGGCACCCGTTCCTCCCGTGAAGATTTCGATGGCAAACGCCGCCAAATCAGATGGAACTTCCGCCTCCCCATAGGACGGAGGGTTGAACGTACTGTTTAGTTTGCAACTGATGGAATTTATTGAGCCAAATGATTCGGAAGAAAAATCAAATTCATACAGATTAAACTGCAAGTATGTTATACCATCATAATAGTAATTGCCGAGTTTTGTGGTATTATTGACCGCCCAGCTCCCACCGTGCCCGTCAGGGCCGTATTCGTCGACGGCTTTATTCAATTGAATGTTTTTTGTTATTGTTTGGGCGCTCAGCGTCGCAAAACTTGCAAGCGCAAGCGCCATAATTGTGAGTGTTATTTTTTTCATATGGACTCCTACTGTTGTTTGTTATTTCCTAAAAGCAACTGTAGTATTTGAAATACGACAGCTTTTGTTATTTCGCAACAGCATAGCAATTAGATACAAACGAAAAATCGCCCCTGAGTGGTCTTTGAAATATTTGCAATTTTTGAATGCGCGGAATTTGCGTTT
>DAVZIV010000219.1:0-3012 GCA_052273125.1 Candidatus Merdousia sp.
TAAAGCTGCGAAATGTTTTCGGCTGTGAGAACGTCGGCGGTCTTGCCGAACTTGAAAATTTTGCCGTCTTTTAGCATTGCGGTTTTGTCGGCGTAGGCGAAAGCCAAATCCACCGAATGTACGACGGCCATGCATGCGGCGTTGCGGCGGCACATCTCGGCGCAGAGAGCCATTGTTTCAAGGCTGCCGCGCGGGTCGAGGTTCGCTGTAGGCTCGTCGAGCAGCAGCAGCTTTCCCGAGGGGTCTTCGAGAATCTGGGCTATCGTGCGCGCAAGCTGAACGCGCCGTCTTTCGCCGCCCGAGAGCGAAAGGTACATCTTGTTTTCAAAGCCGCCCAAGCCGACTTTTTCGAGCGCCTCTTCGGAAAGTTTCAGCGAAGTTTTGTCGCACCCCCAGAAGCCCGACATTGAAAAGCGTCCGAGGGCGACGGCTTCAAGCACGGTGCAGTCGAATTCCAAATTTGTCTCCTGCTCGAGGACGGCGCGGCGTTTTGCAAGCTCGTCGGTCGCGTATTCGCGAACGTTTTTTTCGCAGAGTTTTACGCTGCCCGACTGCGGTTTTTCGTAGCCGCTTGCAATTTTTACGAGCGTACTTTTGCCCGCGCCGTTTACGCCGAGCACGGCAAGCATTTCGCCCGCGCGTACCGAAAGGCTTACGCCGTCGAGCACCCTGTGGCTGCCGTACGAAAAATGCGCGTTTTCAATTTCAAGCATTTTTGCGCGTCCTCCTTAAAATGTAGACGAAAAACGGCGCGCCGAGCATTGCCGTAATTACGCCGACGGGCACGGGGTCGTTCGGCGAAAGAAGCCTTGCGGCGACGTCCGAAAACATTGCCAGCGCCGCGCCCGAAAAAATACACACGGGCATTATTTTTCTGTTGTCGCTGCCGCAGAGCATTCTTGCAATGTGCGGAATTATCAGACCTATGAATCCGACCGTTCCGCAAGCCGCCACAGAGGCGGAGGTCATTGCGACCGCCGAAAAAATTACAAGAATCTGCGTGCGTCTGACGTTGACGCCGATGTCGAAAGCCTGCCTGTCGCCCAAATGCAGGGCATTGAGGTTTTTGCCTTGGGCCAACATAATAGCGTAGGCGGGCAGGGAAATTGCCGCGCATACCCAAACGGTGCGCCAGTCGCACTTGTCGAAACTGCCGAGAGTCCAGAATACAAAACTCTTCAAGCCGCTATCGCGCGCCGTGTACATAAAAAGTCCGACGAATGCGCCGCAGAGGGCGTTTACGGCAATGCCGGCAAGAAGCGTGTATGTTGGGTTAACCTTGCCCGAATCCGAACCTATCGCACAGACAAGCATACTTGCCGCCGCCGAGAACACAAACGCCGAAATCTCGAGGGCGAGAGTTCCCTCAAAAAACATGATTGCCGCCACTGCGCCCAGCGACGCTCCCGCGGAAACTCCCGTAATTGAGGGTTCGGCAAGCGGGTTTCTGAAAACGCTTTGCAACCCGCAGCCTGCCAACGCCAAGCTCGCGCCCGTGATGAATGCCGCAACGAGACGCGGTAGTCGCAGCTGCATAATTATAACGGCGTCCGTCCCGCGTTTTTCGCCCGAGAAAACCGTCAGAATGTCGCCCAAGCCTATCTCGACGGTGCCCGTGCAGACGGCGGCAACAGCCGCAACCAACGCCAGAGCGACCGAAAAGCCCAAGAAAATTTTGTACCGTCCGACCGCCATTTTTTACCCAGCCTAGCCTATTTGCGGCGCGGACCGAAACTTCTTATCGGGTTGGGGCGGGGGGCGTCGAGGTTTTTCATTCTGTAAACGATGCGCGCCTTGCCCAAGTCTTGCGGGGTCATTTCCATTTTGACTCTGTCGCCGACCGTCAATTTGATGAAATTTTTGCGGAGCTTGCCCGATATGTGCGCCAATACTTGGTGTCCGTTTGCTATTTCGACCCTGAACATTGTTCCGGGGAGAACCGATACTACTTTACCTTCGACTTCTACTACGCTGTCTGGCATTTGTTTGATTGATTGTTCTTGTTTGAGTTTTAAATCCGTAAACACTGAACCATTAGTGTGTTTATGTCAACTTTTTTCGCGCCGAAATGTCGGACGCGGCGCGGGGCGTGCGAGTCGCGAATGTCTGGGGGCGGTGTTCGTGCGGTAGCGCAACATTGGCGGTCGTTTGTCCAATGCGGTTGGGCAATCCAAACGTCGCTGCACGGGAGGCGGATATTTTGCAATGCCTTTAGCGCTGCTTTGCTATCTGCTGCTGACCCTGCCAGATTACTTCGCCGCGGCGGCTAAGCTGGGCGTTGAAGATGTACGTAACTTCCTTGTAGCCGTCTATGCTTTCCCTGTCCTCTATGATTTTGCCCGTCATAATAACGTCCTGCGGGGCGACGACCATTGTGGTGTTGTCCCGATACTGGGTGTCGGCAACAATGCGCACCTTGCCCGTCCGCATAAGGGCAATGCTTACCTGTTTTGCGAGAATGTCGGTTTCAATGTTCTGGCTGGTGCGGTTGATTATGCGACTGATGTAGAACTTCGGCTTTCCGAGGTTGTCGAGCGCGCCCGAATTTATTATGTCGGTTGCCATTCTCTGCGCGGCGGCGTTCCAGTCGGCCATATTGATTTTGTTTGTGGAAATGAGCGACTGCCTTCCGCCCGATTCTATGTAATGGGCTCTTTCCGAAGTGCACGCCGCCGAAAGCGCGGCGCAGACGCAGACCAATATCGTATTTATTGTGTTATTTTTCATTGCTATTTATTGTTTTGCATTATTGTAAAATTCAGAGCTTGAATGCGCGGACGGTTGCGCGCGTTCCCGACGCGGGGGCGCTTACAAAAACTATGTTGCTTTCGCCCGAAAGGTTCACGGAGGCGTTATTTACGCGGATTCGCCGCGAGGCGGGCGTTGGGAAAGACACAGCCGAAATTTTCTTTGGCAGGGTGCTCCACGTGCGCAGGTCGGCATCGTTTAACATTCCCTGATAGAGGGAGCCTGCAATGTTCACCAGAACGCCGTAGTCGCCCGCGGCGCGCG
>DAVZIV010000220.1:0-2992 GCA_052273125.1 Candidatus Merdousia sp.
TGGAGTTTTCCGAAGGTTTCACCGTGGTTACGGGAGAAACCGGCGCGGGCAAAAGCGTTCTGCTTGGCGCGCTTGCAATGCTTGCGGGCAACAGGGTCGGGCGCGAAGCAATAGGAACGCGCGGCGACGCCTGCACGGTAGAGGGACAAATATCGTTCGCCGACGCGTCGGCAATCAACGCCTTTTTGGAGGAGAACTCACTGCCGCCGTGCGAAGACTCGGCGGTGGTCGTCTCGCGCTCGATATACAAAAACAAGCCCGCGCGCATAACGGTCAACGGCGCGCTTACAACGCTGACGGTCCTTGCAAAAATGGGGCGCTATTGGGTGGATTTCCACGGCGCCAACGAGCCACAAAAACTCTTTTCCGAAAAGAGCCAGCTTGACATGCTCGACGCCTTCGCGCACAACATCGCCCAGCGCCAAGCCTACGCAAAAGTCTACGCAGTCTACAGGGAAAAGCTGCAAAAAATAGAGGAGCTGCGCAATTCAAAAAAGCTCTCGCCCGACGAAGCCGAATTTCTCAAAAAACGCATCGCCGAAATCGAAAAGCTCAACCCCACGCGCGACTCAATCGCCGAGCTGGAGGAGAAGTCCAAAATCGCGGAAATGTCCAGCGAGATTGTCGAAAAGGCTTCGCAAATTTCGTCAATGCTGCTTTCCGAAGACGGCGTTTCAAACATTTTGCAGGGAGCAAACAGGCTGGCGGCTTCGCTTGAAAAGGTTTCCGAAACTTCGGAAAGCCTCTCGGAGAGGCTCGGGCAAGTTTCCATAGAAGTCGTCGACATAGCGCAGGAATACGAACGCCTCGCCCGCGGCTGCAATATGGGCGCAGCCGAAATTGAGCGCGTGCGCGCGGATATGTCTTTGTGGCTGACGCTTTGCAGAAAATACGGCTCGAGCGTAGAAGAGGTTCGCGCCGCGCGCGACGAAATGAAAAACCGCATAGAATCGCAAACGGATATAAAGACAACCTTAGACAAGCTCTCGTTTGAAAGCCAAAAGCTCCTCGGGCAGCTCAAGCCGCTTGCCGAAGAAGTGGAGCGTACGCGCGGAAAAGCCGCTGGCGAACTGGCAAAAACCGTGGAGGCGTCGCTGTTGAAACTCGGGTTTAAAAAGCCGCATTTTGAAATAGCAATCTCGGCGGACGACACTCCGTCGGCGGACTGCCAAAGCCGCTGCTCGTTCCGCTTTTCGGCGAATGTCGGACACCCCGCCGACGCACTTGCAAAAATAGCCTCCAGCGGCGAACTGGCGCGCGTAATGCTTTCGATAAAAACGGCGCTCGCCGAGCAGGACGACACCCCCGTGCTCGTCTTCGACGAAGTGGATTCAAACGTGGGCAGCGAAGTCGGCGGCGAAGTCGGCAAGCAGCTCGCCCGCCTTGCAAAAAACAGACAGGTTTTCTGCGTTACGCACCTGCCGCAAGTGGCAGCATTGGGCGACAACCATTTTGTCGTGGTAAAGACGCAGACGGATACGGAAACTACGGTTTCGATAAAATCCCTCGAAAACTCGCACGCTGCGCGCAGGGAGGAGCTTGCAAGAATGCTCGGCGACCGCGACGGCGAAACGGCGCTGCTGATGGCCGAAAAACTACTGCAAAAATAACGGCTTTTTTCTGATATGGCAAAACGCAAACATGTGGAAAAACTCGGCGAAGTCATTGGCAACAACAGACCCCTGACGGGCGTGGCGCTGCTGGTGATAGGGCTGTACCTGTCGGCTTCAATGCTCGGGTACTCCGCCGGACAGGACATTTTATTCAAACACTATTTTGAACCGCTGCTACCCTCTACCGAAGTAATAGGCACAAATTTCTGCGGCAAACTCGGAGCTACGCTCTCGCTTACGGCGGTGCTGCTTGCGGGAGCTGCGGCATATATGATTCCCGTGTACGTGATGTGGTACGCGGCGTGCTGTTTCCGCCGCAGAGCCGCGCTCATCACGCGCGCGGAATTTGCCGCGGTGGTCTCGGGCGTGCTCTCGCTTTCTGTGACGGCGGCTGTGCTGCAATCGTTCTTCGGGGTGAGCGCGCCGACGCAAAGCGCGGCGTTCCCCAGTAGCTGGGGCGGCAAGTTCGGCTTTGCCGTCTACGGACTGCTCAAACCATACATAGACAATTTCGGCTGCATAGCGATATTTTCGACGCTGTACTTCGTGTCGCTTGGCGTGGTGTTTGTGGAAAGTCCCGCCGCGGCAATAGCAGATGTCGGCGTATTTCTGAAATTCTGCCTCCACGCGCTTCTGGCGCTGCTGAAAATAATTTTCGTAAAGCTGCCCAAGCGGATTTTCTCGGCGCTGATTTCCCGCAGAAAGGCCGATGAAGACGAAACCGCAGTAAAGGAAGTTATAGTCAAAGACAAAAAGCAACCCGAGCCCGAACCTGCCAACGCCAAAGAAGAGCCTGAAAACATTTCCGAAGACAAATCCGTAAGCGAAGCCGAACTGCGCGACCTGGCGGACTTCGCTCGCGATTTGGGCAGCAGCCGCCAATACGCCGACGAAAATTCGTCGATACTCGACACCGTGGTTGAAACCGAAAAATACGTAGCGCCAGAAGACGAAGTTGCCGCAGTCAACTTCACGGGCGTCAACGCCGTCTTTGCAAAATTGGACGACGAGCCTTCGGAAGGCGAACCCGCCGCCGACGGAGAATCGCCCGAACAACCCGCAGACGATACAAAAGTTGCAGTCTCTGCAACAACTGTAAAGATAACAAATTCGGCAGACTCCGACATTTCCGACGAATACCCCGCCGAAGAGGAGCAACCAGAAGAATTGCGCGCGGACGCGCAACTTCTCCAAACACAGCCAGAACCCGCCGAAGAAGCCGAAGAACATCTCAAACTCAAAGAGCAAAGCGAAGCTTCTCCCGCAACACCCTCCGCAAAAAAATCGGGCAAAGCGCCGCTCCAAAAGCTGGAATTTAAAGTGATAAACGCCGCCCAAGAGGAAGACGGCGGCGCGGACGCGCTGCCCGACAACCGCCG
>DAVZIV010000221.1:0-2987 GCA_052273125.1 Candidatus Merdousia sp.
TCGAGGTTGACGAGGTCGCAGTTGTGCATGTGCTGGGCGTAATAGTCCATATCGTGGAAATGGATAATGCCCGATTTGTGCGCCTCCACGATGTCGGGGGGCAGCAAGATTCGCGAGGCAATGTCTTTGGATACTTCGCCCGCCATGTAGTCGCGCTGGACGCTGTTGATGGTGGGGTTTTTGTTGGAGTTCTCCTGCTTGATGTCTTCGTTGTTGCACTCTATGAGGGTGAGAATCTGCTTGTCGGTGCTGTTGACGTGGCGGACGAGGCTGCGGACATAGCGGTACGTTATGTATTTTTTTGCGACGTCGAACGCGCCCGCCTTCATTATCTGCGTTTCGACCATATCCTGAATTTCCTCGACCGATAGGGCGCGGTTGAGCGCCTTGCACAGCTGCTCTATGTATGTGCCGATGGCGTTGATTTGCTCGGCGGTGAGCGCCTTGTTGTAGTCCACCGTCTGGTTTGCCTTGCTTACGGCGTTGACAATCTTGGAGACGTCGAAATCAACTTCGGCCCCGCTTCTCTTTAAAATTTTCATAGTCTTTTGCCTGTTCTGATTTGTGTTGCTGCGGACATTGTACACATCTCCGACACTCTGAAATCGCGCGTTGCGGTCGGTTTGATGCGCGTCTTTTCAATTTAGCGGAAAAAACCCCCGAAAGTGGAGAAAAATTTCGCAGTTTTTGTCCGCCGTGTTTTACTGCCCTTTATTCAAGTCAAAGGCGGGGGCTTTTCAACAAAAAAAGGTAAATTTTTTCGCCTAAAACGCGGGCTCGGCACCATCGTATCCGCGCGGGCGAACCTCCCCCCGAAAGCCAGTTGCGACGGGCTTTTTGGACACCGTCAACCGCCGCCGAGCCGACGCCTAAACGGTTTCGGGCGTCTAAAAAACAATCTGAACCTGAACCATCGCCAAAAGCGTGCCCGAATTGCGGTCTGAGCCGCCCGAAACGCCCTCGTTGAAGTCGGCGTATTCGACGCAAAAAGTGTACTTGAGGTTGTTGCCCAAAACGTACCAGTTCACGCCCGCGTAAAAGGCGTCTATTTTGTCGAAAAGTCCGCCGCGGTTTTCGGTTCGGTAGAGAACAGCGCCCTCGGTCACGCCGCGCCCGTCGGTGTCGAGGTGCAGGTATCTGAAAACGGGCTCGAATTGCCCGAACGGCGGAATGTCGAACTTGTAGGCGGCAAGCACGTAAAAGCCCCACGGCGCAGCCTGCTTGGAAGACGTGCTGTAGTGCGCCCTTTCCGGATCCGTAGAAGAGCCGTATTGCAGGGCAACCGCCATAAATTCGGCGTCGAGGGAAAACGCGCCGCGGCGCAGCAACAGATAGGGATTAACGCCCCACGCGTCGCCGAAATCGGCAACGGGGGAGGGGACTGAAGCCTCCGACACCGCGGAGACGACGCGCGTAGAGTATCCGCCGTTGACGCCCAGACGCAGCCTGTTTGTCCCGTCGGCCTTGTCGATTCCAAGCGCAGTCCAAAACGCGTAGCCGTTGTCGCCGCCGAACCCCACTTTTTCCGCCTTCGAGTTCGTAACGGCGAATCTGTATATAACGGATTTGTTCTTCGCCAGGTTGCCGTTCCAAAACACGCCCGTATGATAGCCCGAAAACGCCAGCGGCGTTGAGTACGACGTTGAATTTCCGCCGTAAAAACCGTGATCGCCCCCGCCGAAATACATATTGAGAATGGAGCGGTCGGGCGTCATTATCCGCGTGCCGCTCTCGGGTTCTTCCATACAGAAGAATGCGGTCTCGTAGCCGAGCCAGAATTTGCCCGAAAGATATTCGGTATCGACGTTGTATTCATAATGGCTGGCATTCAGCGGCGCGCGGCTGGGAAAGAACAGCGATACCTGAATTTTGGAATTCCGCGATACATCGGCAAGAACCACGGGGATCAGGCGCCTTACGGCAAAGCCGCTCTTTTCGAAGGATTCGCCGCTTGAGTACGTCTGCTTTGAATACTGGTAGCGGGCGTGTATGAAATTAAACAGGCGGATTCGCGTTTCGGGAGCGGACGGCGAAATTTCGGGAGCGGCGGCGTTCGACTTCTTTATTTCGAGCGACTCTTCCTGAGAGAGAACACCGCGTTCTACGAGGGTGTCGAGCAAGCGGGCTTCGGAATCCGACGCAAGCGCCGCGGCTGCGTGGAAAAACGCCGCAATTCCCGCATAGACGGCGGTTCTGAAAACCCTTTCCGCCAAATTCGGCAGTTTAAGGCGCCGCGCCATTGTTTGTCTCCCGCAAAAAAACATATTCGCGGGTTGAACAGGAAAAACGCCACAATGTCAATATTGTAAGTATGTGTTATTGGCCCAAATTATCCGTGTCGGCGTTTTTTATGCTACAAAATTACAACATTTTTCCGAAAAACAATGTCTAAACTAAAAACATTTATGAAAAAGTTAACGACAATATTGGCAGTGTCGGCAGCGTCAGTGTTCCTGTACGCCTCCGACGTGTACACTCAGGACGTAAATTTATTACCCGAGGCTTCTCGAGCTTTTATTTCGGAGAATTTCGGCTCGGAGAAAATCAACGGCATAAAAATAGACAAGGATTGGGGATTTGTAACAGACTATACCGTCACTCTTTCCGATTCCACAAAACTTGAATTTTATAGGGACGGCAATTTGAAGTCGGTTGAAAACAAGGTATTTGGGGTGCCGTCAAAACTCCTGCCACAGCCCATGTCGGGATACATTGCAAAAAATTACCCAAATGCAAACGTATTGGAATTAGAGATAAAACACTACGGTTTTAAAGTGGAACTTTCGTCTTTTGTTGAGCTTAGATTCGATAAGTCGGGGGCGTTTCTTGGCGTAGACCATTAGCCTGCGCCCCCGCTCGGCGGGTTTCGATTGAGGGGGCGAAAGGCTCCTTACAGCACTTTACTAATGCAAAATATGCCTATCCCCATAAAAAGAACGAATAATATTCACTGACAAAGCAGGGAATATTTTTCGGAAGGAAAATCC
>DAVZIV010000222.1:0-2978 GCA_052273125.1 Candidatus Merdousia sp.
GGGCGGGGGCTGCGGGTTTTGCCGCGGGAGCGGCGGGGGCAACCGCTACGGGTGCGGGTGCTGCCGCCTGTACGGGGGCTGCGGGAGCAACCGAGGAAATTCTCGAAGAGAGAACTTCAACTTCTACGTCGTAGGATTTGCCGTCTACTGTTATGCGTAATTTTTTCATATATAATATTATTTCCAAGTTTATTGTTGTTTAAATTTTGCGGGTGTGTAATTGCGGGAGGCGAAAATCTGCTCCCTACCGAATTTTGAAAACTCGTCTGAGACGGGTTTGAAATTGACGACCGTGCATTCTTCGCCGAGGACGGCCGTTGCCGCCGCCGAGAGAACTGCGACGAGTCTGCCGGAATCCTCCTCAAGCTCGGGCATAACCGCCGCGACCGCTGCGGCTATAACTTGCGCGTGGTCTGAGGGAACGTCCTTGAAGACGCCCGAAGCTGCCCGAGGGGCTTTTTCGGCGGGTTTTGCCGCGCATTTTGCCTTGAGCTTTTCGGCAAAGACAAACACGCACCCGATTAGCGACGTTGCCGCCGAGAGCATCAGCAGCACAGCCATTACCAAGAGAAATCCCGTAGCCGAAAACGTGAGGATTTGGTTTGCGGACGGGTTGAGCGGAATTAGGGCGGCTATAAACATATCCGTATTCCTTCCTCTTTAGAGGGGCATATTGCCGTTCTTTTTAGGCGGGGTAGTGGCGCGTTTTGAAAGCGTTGTGCGCAGAGCCATTGCAATCACGCCGCGCGACTGTGCGGGCTCGATAACGTCGGTAACCTTGCCAAGGCTTGCCGCCTGATAGGGGCTTTCGAAATTTGCGCTGTATTCGGCTCTGTACTGAGCCGCCTTTTCCTCGCGGGCTTTGGGGTCTTCAATTTTCTTGAGCTCCTTGCCGTAAAGCACATTTATTGCGCCCTTTGCGCCCATTACGGCGATTTCCGCCGTCGGCCACGCAAACGTCATGTCCGCGCCGAGGTCTTTGCAGCACATTGCTATGTACGCGCCGCCGTACGCCTTGCGCATTACGAGGGTCACCATCGGGACTGTCGAAGCCGAGTACGCGTAGAGAAGCTTTGCGCCGTGGCGTATGATGCCGCCGCGCTCCTGCGCCAGCCCCGGCATAAACCCGGGAACGTCCACGAGTGTGAGCATGGGAACGTTGTAGGAATTGCAGGTGAGAATGAAGCGCGCGGCCTTGTCGGAGGCGTCTATGTCCAAGCAGCCCGCCTTGAAGTTGGGCTGGTTGGCTATTATGCCCACGACTACGCCCTGAATGCGCGCAAAGCCCACGACTACGTTTTTGGCGAACTGTTCCTGAATTTCAAAGAAGTCGCCGTTGTCGACGAGTCTTGCAATAACGTCCTTTACGTTGTAGCCGACGTTCGCCTCGGGCGGAACTATGGTATTGAGCACGGGGTCGTAGTCCATAACCACGGGCTGCGAGAGGTCGTGCGGGGGTTCCTGCATGTTATTGGAGGGCAGGTAGGAGAGCAGTTTTGCGGCAAGCTCGAGGGCGTGCCTGTCGTCGCGGGCTACAAGGTGTATGTTGCCCGAGACCGTCGCGTGGGCGTTTGCCGTGGCGAACATATCAAGCGTTGCCTCTTCGCCCATAGCCGCCTTGATTACCTGCGGGCCGCAGATGAACAGGTCGGAATTGTTCTGCGTCATTATGATGAAGTCCATCAGGGCGGGGCTGTACGCCGCGCCGCCCGCGCATGGGCCCGCTATGATTGAAATCTGGGGAATTACGCCCGAATTTTCCACGTTCGCGCGGAAAATGCTCGCGTAGCCCGAAAGCGACGCAACGCCTTCCTGAATTCGCGCGCCGCCGCTGTCGTTGACGCCTACTACGGGCATTCCGTTCTTTGCGGCAAACGACATTATGTCTACAATCTTCTTTGCATGGTTCGAGCCGAGCGAGCCGCCCGAGACCGTGAAATCCTGACTGAACGCCGCCACGGGTCTGCCGTTTACAAGACCCGTTCCGCAAACGACGCCGTCGGTGGGGAGCTGTTTTTTCTCCATTCCGAAATTGTGGCAGTCGTGCTGGACATGCATTCCGAATTCCTGAAACGTACCTTCGTCGAAGAAGTCCAAAATTCTCTCGCGCGCCGAAAGCAGCCCTTTTTGGTGCCGCGCCTCTATTTTTTCCTTACCGCCGGCGTTGAGCGCGGTTTCCCTGCGCTTTGCCAGTTCCTGCATTTTTTCTTCGGTTATAGCCATATTTTTATTTATTATTGATGGGAAATTTTCCTATTTGCCGTCTTGGCAGATTTCGGTCAGAACGCCGAAAGTGGATTTGGGGTGCAGGAACGCAATCTGTTTTGCGTGTGCGCCTATTTTGGGCGTTTCGTTCAGCAGAATTACGCCCGCGTCTTTTGCGCGCGCCAAGTCGGCGAGAATGTCGCTGCTGTTGAGTGCAATGTGGTGGATTCCGCCTCTGGGATTTTTTTCGAGGAACTTTGCAATCGGGCTTTCCGGCGATGTCGGTTCGAGAAGTTCTATGTGCGTGCCGCCCACGTCGAAGAACGCCGTTTTTACCTTTTGTTCGGCTACTTCCTCAATGCCTTCGCATTTCAACCCGAGGGCTTTTTCGTAGTATTTTACGGCTTCGTCGAGCGACTGCACCGCTATTCCTATATGGTCGATTTTTTCGAGCATATTGCCTGTTCCTTCCTATATTATATCGCCGCGTATTTTTCCACTGCGGCTCTTTGTTGTCAACACGTTTTAGCCCCGCCGCGCCTTTTATGCATCGGAAATTTTTTCCGGCGGGAAAATATTTGCGGTGTTCAAAAAAAGCGGCAAAGTTTGCAAAGCGGAAGTCAGGCTAGCCTTTAAATTTGCCCTTATCAAGCAATTTTTAACGAATGAAGGATATTTCGCCTTGGGAGAGGAAAACCTCGCTGTCTGTCATTTTTGCAAACTCGACGTTGTGTGTGATGAGCATTAGAGCCGCGGAAGTGTCACGGCAGAGG
>DAVZIV010000223.1:0-2971 GCA_052273125.1 Candidatus Merdousia sp.
TCGGCGCAAAACTCGGGCGGCGGCGCGGAATCGGCGTCGGAGGACGGCGTGCCCGCGAAGGCGTCCATGATGCTGTCGGTCAATTTTTCGTCGAAGCGCAAGGGGCTTGTATTCGAAGCGTTCTGGCGCTCGGGCGAAAAGCGCAGGGCGGTTTTCGGCGATAAGTCTCCGACTATCGAAGAGCTTGACGAAACCGAGCGCACGCGCCTGATGAATCTCGTTTCGATGGCGCGCAAGGCGGGCTTCAAATTCGAGGAAAACGAATTTGTCCTCTCCGACCTCTCCAAAATATCGCCCTTTTTAAAAGACGCGATGAAGTCGTGGAAAGAATGCTTCATTGTGCGCAAGGACTGGCGCGTGGATTTGCTGATGCTGGGCGAGCGCAAAATAACGCTTGCCGCGCGCGCAAAAACGCTTTCCGACACCGCCGAAGATTTCGATGTAGACTGGCTGCCGAGCGTAGACGGCAAGCCCGTGTCGATGGACGATATGTCCAAAATATTCAAGGGGGCGTCGTCGGTGCAGGTACTGCCCGACTACGGCATTGTGCGCATTTCCAACAGGGATTCAGACTTTGTAAAGAATGTCGAGCGCGCCCGCGAATTCGGCTTCGAGAACGGGAAGATTCCAAAATATATGCTCTTGGCGCTTTCGCAATTCGGCGAAAATATGGTGCTTTCCGACGACCTGAAAAAGTGGGTTGACACCCTTGTTTCGGTCGGGGAAAAAGCCGAAATTTCGGGGCTCGGCTTTTTGCGCAACTACCAGCGCAAGGCGGTCTCTTGGGTGCTAAATCTCTTCGCCCACGGCTGCAACGCAATGATTGCCGACGAAATGGGCTTGGGAAAAACTATCCAAACCCTCGGGATTTTCCACGCGCTTTCGCAAACCGCTTCCGCCGCCGCAAGCGCGCGCGGGAAGGCGGATATGAAATTTTTGGTTGTCTGCCCCGCGTCGGTCATACCCGTTTGGGTTTCGGAAGTGCGCAAATTTTTTCCGAAGCTGAAAACGCAAATTCTCACGTCGAAAATGCACGTCGTTTCGGCGGGTCTTACAATTTCAAGCTACACCCAGCTGCGCCGCAACAAGGCTCTTTTCGACGGCGTAAAATTCGACGTAGCCGTTTTGGACGAGGCGCAATTCATAAAAAATCCCGATTCCAAAACGACCGCCGCGTGTATGTCCATAAGCGCATTCAACAAGCTTGCCCTCACAGGCACGCCCGTTGAAAACAGAATGCTCGATATGTGGACATCGTTTAGATTCCTGATGCCCGGACTCATGGGCAACAGGAGGCGCTTTGAGGAGATTGTGCAGAATTCGCAGGAGGCGGTGGCGCTTGTGCGCAGGCAGATTTCGCCGTTCGTGCTGCGCCGAATGAAAACCGATGTCGCAAAAGAGCTGCCCGAAAAAATCTACATAGATTTGCTTTGCCCGATGTCGGACTTCCAGAAATCCGAATACGAGAAAATTTTGTCGGAGGCAAAGCGCGAAATTGAAACTGTCTTGCCGATGGATTCAAAACGGCGCTTCACGGTGCTTTCACTGCTTACGCGCCTGCGCCAGACCTGCTGCGATTCGCGCCTGCTGCCGTGGGTTGAAAATGCCGATTCCGCCGATGTCGGCGGCAAGATTTCCGTTCTCGGCGACAGGCTCGAGGAGTTGCTTTTGGGTGGCAAAAAGGTTTTAATTTTCAGCCAGTTCACAAAATTTCTCGACTTAATCCGCAGCCGCGTCGAGCAGTTCGCCGCTTCCGAAAAAATCTACCAGCTCACGGGCAGCACGCGCGACCGCTCCAAGCCCGTCGAGGCATTCCAAAACTCGAAGGAAAGCGCCGTAATGCTTGTGAGTCTGCGCGCGGGCGGCACGGGTATTACGCTCACCAGCGCCGACTACGTTTTCATTGCCGACCCGTGGTGGAACCCTGCGGTGGAAGAGCAGGCAATAGACCGCGTTCACAGAATAGGCAGGCGCGGCGATGTCTTTGTCTACAGGCTCGTTTCTCAGGGCACTGTCGAAGACAGGGTTCGCCGCTTGCAGGTTCAAAAGAAAGGCCTTTTCAACGAGCTTGTTGGCGGCTTGGAAGACGTTTCCAACTACGCCAAGTTTACCGAAACTGTCCGCGACATAATCTCCGTATAGACTTAGGCGCGGGGCAGGCGGGCGGCGCGGTGCGCCAAAAGGGAGACTTTGAACCTCCCTTTTGGCTTTTTTGAAATTGCTTTTTCAATGTCCGCCGCTGCGGAATTATTTTGTGAACTTGGCGTCGAATTCCTTCGGGGCGAGCGTGTGGGAATTGTTTTTGAGTTCCCTTTTGAACTCGTCGTTGAGCTCGTTTGCAAGCCTCAAATGGAATTTCACGTCGGTGCGCAGGTTCGCGTAGCAGTCTTTCATTACGGAGCTTTCCAGCGGTCTGCGAAGCACGTTTATAAGTGCCGTAATGAACGAGCGGTACTCCATCTTCAGCGCCTGCGCGCCTATGCGTTTGTCGAGCACTGCTGTGTATTTTTCGCAAATAGGAGATGCAATCTTGTTCTTGGAAGCGTCTTCAAACGAGCCGGAAACAAGCATCACAAGCGCTTCGTTTATTTCGCCGATTTGGTTGAGCGCCTGCAGCTGCGCGTTCATCTTGTTTTCTTTGACCGGCTCCCAATTTATGGGAATGTCGAGCCTTATTGCCGTCAGGTATCTGGGGGTGCGTTCCATATAGCGTTCGTATACGGTTGCAAGGCGGTTTGATGTGAAGTCAAAATTCGGGTATTCCTTTTCCGAGGCAATGCAAATTGCCATCGGTCTGAACGTTTTTGCGTTGAGAATGAGCGTTCCCTGATTGTATGTGTAGACGATGGGCGAAACCATTTTGACGTTTTCCTTCACAATCTGGGCTACCATCATTGCAACGGGACGAATCGCCTCCCCGTAGAAGCCCACAATGACCGCCTGTTTGCCGATGGAGCTTTTGAGTTCTTCG
>DAVZIV010000224.1:0-2922 GCA_052273125.1 Candidatus Merdousia sp.
CCTCCGAACCCTCCGACGAGCTCCGCGGCGGTCTTCATCACCTTCGAGAGGTCCAGGCCCCTGTCCACCAGGTCCCTGTTGGCACGTGCGGACACCTTCACTCCATCCTCGGAATCCGCGAACGCGATAATCGGGATGTTGCGCCTGCAATCATCCGATGAGAGGATCATCCCCGCGACTATGCCCACGACGGTCTCCCTTATCCCGTCGCCGGCGTCGAACCACTGGATGAACCGCCTCTCCCTGAGGAGATGGTTGTCCCTGATGTACGTCAGGGCGGACGAGATGTGCTTCCTGTGCTCGGCGCGGTTGTTCTCCGCGACCTTCAAACGCACCGATGTCCCCGTGGCAGACCCTCAAACCGGTCCCGGCGTCGTCGTACCTGCCGCAGGAGTTCAGGACGGTTGCGAACTCCTTGGAGTCACCCAGCCCCGTGCTCCTCTCGTACCTCGTGATCCTGTACATCTCGCCGAACGCCTTGTCGGCATCGGGGCCGAGGAGCTCCGCCACGATGGCCTCGGGCATGGTATCCACCTGCGTGATGTTCATCGTCTTCAGAAGCATTGCAACGGGCGTGGGCGAAGGTTTCTTCGCGCCGTCAAACTACGCCACAATTTCCGACTACCACGACAACCGCACCCGTGCGCGCGCGATGAGTATCCACACAACCTCCTACTACCTCGGCGTGATTCTAAGCGGCTTTGTGGCGGGCTGGATTGGCGACAACTGGGGCTGGCGCCACGCATTCTACATCTTCGGCGGCGTCGGCGTGCTGTGGGCGTTTGTCCTAATTTGGCGTTTGAAAGACAAGATAAAATTCAAGACCCCCGAAGAAATCGAAAACGCGCGCAAGCACAAGCCGTCGCTCGGCGATTCCGTGAAAATGTTCTTCACTGTTCCGACGGCGATAATGCTTACGCTCTCGTTCGTCGGCCTGATTTTCGTCTGCCAAGGGTACCTTACTTGGTCCACGCTCTATTTGCAGGAAAAATTTGGTATGTCGAACACAAGCGCGGGATTTAGCGCGGCGTTCTATATGAATATGGCGGCGTTCTTCGGAATTCTGCTTGCAGGCTACCTCTCCGACAAAGTCGCCGTAAAACAGCGCAAATACAGAATGCTTATTTCAAGCGCGGGCTTTATTCTGGCGTCGCCGTTTATCGTGTTGATGGGCGTTTCGCAGGAACTGGTGCTTGTGTTTGTGGGCTTTGCCGGCTTCGGCTTCTTCAGGGGCTTCTACGACGCCAACATATATTCCGTTCTCTACGACGTAATTCCGGAAAAATTCCGCGGCTCTGCAACGGGCATAATGCAGTTTTTGGGCTTCCTCCTCGGCGCTCCAGCCCCGTGGATTCTGGGTATGCTCAAGCCCCAACTCGGGCTCTCAATGGGCTTGGCAATGCTTTCAACGGTGTGGATATTCTTCGGAATTGTCCTGCTGATTGACTACAAGTTCTTCTACGCAAAGGACTGCGCAAGGGCGCAGGCAATAAACGCCCAACAATAGCACCGATCGGCTTTTCACGGCCAATATGGTATTGACGAAAACAAAATAACGCCTTTAATCAAGACACAATATGCTACTAACATTCGGAGAAATAATGCTTAGACTCTCCCACAGAGAGCCGTTGACACTTAATCAGGTTCTGCCCGGCACAATAGAGGCAACCTTCGGCGGCGCCGAATCCAACGTCGCTTTTTCCTACTCGCGCTTGGGCGGCAGGGCGGGCTTTATGACCGCGCTTCCGGACAACAAAATAGCCAAGTCGGCGCTCGCACAGCTCAAGGGGCAGGACGTTGACGTATCCAACGTGAAGCTTGTTCAGGATTCCAGAATAGGCATTTTCTATCTGGAAAAAGGCGCGAACCAGCGCCCCAGCTCGGTTACGTACGACCGCGCTCATTCCGCCTTTGCAGACTACGAATTTTCCGATGCCGAACTTGAAAAGGCGCTCGAGGGCGTAGACAGAGTCCACATTACGGGCATCACCCCCGCCCTGTCGAAAACGTGTTTCGAGGCGTCGAAGCGCCTTGCGGAGCTCGCCGCCCAAAAGGGAATCAAAGTCTCCTGCGACCTGAACTTCCGCAACCGCCTCTGGAAGTGGGAAAAGGGGACTTCGGCGAGAGATTTGGCGAGAAAATGCATGCCCGAAATCCTCAAATTTGCCGACGTTGTAATTGGCAACGAAGAAGACGCCTACGACGTACTCAATATTGCCTTGGGCAATACCGACCTCAAGTCGGGCAAGCTCGACCTCTCGCAGTACTCCAACGTCGCGCGCGAAGTCGCCAAGAAATTCGCAAGCGTAAAGAAGGTTTCGCTGACGCTGCGCGAAAGCGTCTCCGCCGACTACAACAAGTGGGGCGCAATGATGCTCGACGTTGAAAAGGACGAAGTCTGCTACGCGCCGCTTTCAAACGGCGAATACAAGCCGTATGAAATCCGCGACATAGTTGACAGAGTCGGCGGCGGAGACTCGTTTGCCGCGGCGCTCCTCTACGCATTGGACGTTGAGAAGTTCGCCGCGAACCTTGAAACGCTCTCCTTTGCGGTGGCGTCGTCCTGCCTGGCGCACTCAATCTTCGGCGACTACAACTACGCAACAAGACCCGACGTTCTCAATATGATGAAGGGTTCGGTCTCCGGCCGCGTGCAGCGCTAAAGAATATTGCAGTATAGCAAACAAAAAAAAGAACCGCAAATGCGGTTCTTTTTTTTGTGTGTGCGCACATCGGACAAAAAATTGCAGGTTTGCGCTTTTTATTTCGGCAAAAGTTGCAGAAAAAAATTCGGGCGGCCGCCTTGCGAATAGGCGAACCCCCGAAACAAAGGGAGGCAAGCGGCTGTAAGCCGAGTTCTGTGCGCGAGGCAGACGCGAAGTCCGCCCTGCGCGGCATTCATTTATCTGAGGCTTGCGCCTC
>DAVZIV010000225.1:0-2913 GCA_052273125.1 Candidatus Merdousia sp.
CGTCCGAGCGAGTCGTTCCTGCAGCCGACGGTTAGCGGAAACCCGATAAGCGGCGGCTTCGGCGACGTGCGCAACGGCGGCTACCGCTTCCACGAGGCAATCGACATTCGCCCCGCCAAGCGCGACAGAAAAGGCGAGGCTCTCGACGACATTTACGCGGCTATGAACGGCGTTGTTGCGTGCGTCAACCGCCTTGCGGGCAACAGCGGCTACGGCCGCTACGTTGTGCTAATCCACCCCGACGAAGACGTTGCCGTCTACACGCTCTATGCGCATATGGCGGAGGTCGATTCCTCCGTTGCAGTCGGCAAGCGCGTGCGTGCGGGGGCGCGTCTGGGCAAAATGGGGCGTTCGGCGTCGTACCCTATAGCAAAACCTCAGGCGCACCTGCATTTTGAGATAGGGCTTGCCTCGAGCATGCATTTCGACAAATGGTACTACGGCTCGAAAAAATTCAGGGACAAAAACCGCTTCGGTAACTACAACGGCATAAACCTCACGGGTTTCGACCCCCTCGATTTCTTCAAGGCGGCGCGCGCGGGCAGGGTGTCTTCGATGGCGGCGTACATAAAGAGTCTGCCGACGGCGTTCGTGGCGCGCGTGCACACTTCCGCCGTGCCCGATTTCGCGAAGATGTATCCCAACCTTGTCGAGGGCGCGCAAAGCGGCGACGCTTGGGATATTCACTTCACTTGGTACGGACTGCCTCAGCGCCTTGTCCGCGTGAGGACCGGCGACGCAAAGGCGGCGCAGACTGTCGAAATAATATCCTACAATCAGGCCGAAATAAGCCGCAAGTGCAGGGTGATGGTCGCCCGTCGCGGCGGCAAAATTTACGCCACAAATTCGCTTTTGGACACCGTAAAAAAATTGTTTCCGTAAAAATTTGTTGACATGCCGACCCGAGGCGTTTACCAAACATAAGGGTAAATCGACCAACTATGAACAGTATAGACGAAAAATTCTTTCTGAACGCCGACGCGTTCTTTTCAGCAAACGCAGGATACGCCCTGACGTACGACGACGTATCATTGGCAACGGAGTATTCTGACGTTCTCCCGAGGGAGACAAGGCTTGATTCGTCTCTTTCGGACTCAATCGAATTGCCCGTTCCGATTATTTCTTCGGATATGGACACCGTAACGGAATCCAAAATGGCGATAGCAATGGCGCTCAACGGCGGTCTGGGTCTGCTTCACTGCAATATGTCGCAGAAGGAGCAGCTTTCCGAAGTCATAACCGTCAAAAACTACATTCACGGTCTGATTCAGAACCCGCTCACGGTTTCCCCCGATATGTGTGTTGGCGACGTGTTGGCGATTGTCGGCTCGAAAAATTTCCGTTTCCGCACGTTCCCCGTGGTTGACAAGACGAACAAGCTTGTAGGTCTTCTCCCCGGAAGCATTGTAAAGGAAAGGTATTCCGCCTTCTCCGTCGAAAAGGTGATGACCAAGCGCGCCGACGTTTTCACGGTTCGTCAGGACGCTCTCGGTGAAGACCCCATTGCCGTTGCCGACAAATTCTTCGACGAGCATTTCGGCGTCCACAAGCTTCTTGTTGTAGACGCCTCCGACAAGCTTTGCGGCCTTTTCACTCTCAGCGACATCGAACGCATTTCCGACGAGCGCAACCGCCATCTCCACAATGCGCGCGACTCCAAGTTCCGTCTCCGCGTAGGCGCTTCCGTTGCCATGATGCGCAAGACCGACGGCACTCTCGACTTTGAAAACATAATAAACCACGTCGGCGCTATGGTTGACGCGGGGCTCGACGTTGCGGCGGTTTCCACTGCTCACGGCTTCACCAAGGGCGTCGGCGACACCGTCAAGGCAATCCGCAAGGCGTTCCCGTCCCTCTCTCTCATTGGCGGCAATGTAACCAATGCAGCTGGGGTGGAATTTTTGGCTGAATGCGGTGCCGACGCCGTGAAAATCGGTCAGGGCCCCGGTTCTATTTGCACAACGCGAATTGTCGCGGGCGTCGGCGTTCCGCAGTTGACTGCTCTCTATGTCTGCTCAAAGCAGGCGCGCAAGCTCGGCGTTCGCACCATTGCCGACGGCGGCATAACCAAGAGCGGCGATATGGTAAAGGCTCTCACTCTTGCCGACTGCATGATATGCGGCGGTCTGTTGGCGGGGTGCCCCGAAGCCCCCGGTCAGATAATGGAAATCAACGGCAAAATGTACAAGCAGTACAGGGGTATGGGCAGTCTTTCCGCCATGAAAGCAGGCAGTGCTGCCCGCTACGGGCACGACATCAAGAACAAGACTGACAAAATCACTGCCGAGGGCGTCGAGGCGCTCAAAGAAGTTTCAACTTCAGTTGACGATGTTTTGCGTCAATTTGTCGGCGGCATTCAGAGCGGCATGGGCTATTTGGGGGCTAAGAATCTCGAACAGCTGAGGAAGAATGCCAGATACACTCGTTTGACGGGCGCGGGGCAGCGCGAAAGCACCACTCACGATGTTATTGAGATAAAGCAGACCACCGCCAAGTAAAAACGCGCGAGGGCGCATTGCCTTTGGCGTGGCGTGGTTTTATAAAAAAGATTAAGGCGTTTCATTTTGAAACGCCTTTCTTTTTATAACCACGCCAAAGGCAATGCTCTCGGCTGTTTTTTGGTTAGGCGGCGGCTGTCTGTACTATTTGTACTATCCTACCGCCGCCTAACACAAAATCCAGCTCGAGCCTCGCGCGTTTTTACAGCTCACAATGTTGGTTCCAAGCCGAAGTTTTTTAGTCTATCTGTTCTGAAGTTTTGGGTGTTCTAATTTGAAAGCTTAACATGTGAATCCTGCCTCGAACCTCGCGCGTTTTTACGGCTCACAATGCTGGTTCATTGCTGAGTTTTTTATATCAATCTATTCAGAAGCGATGGGTATTCTAATTTGAAAGCGTTATGATATTTATTGA
>DAVZIV010000226.1:0-2901 GCA_052273125.1 Candidatus Merdousia sp.
AGATTTCGGAATAAAAAGGCGTCAAATTGCACTTAAAAACACGGCTTTGGAAGCAACTGACGGTGCGTGGCGTACTGAAGTACGCCAGCAGTGGCAGGTGTTTCCGAAACGCGTTTTTAAGCCAATTTCACGCCTTTTAAATGGCGAAGTAGTTCTTGGCATTGTAATACGAGACCTTGGCAACTATGCCGCCAATGAGTTTCATATCGCGCGGCAGCAGTCCACGCTTCATTTCGTCGCCCAAAATGTTGCACAAAAGCCTGCGGAAATACTCGTGGCGCGCATATGAAAGGAACGAGCGCGAGTCGGTGAGCATTCCGACAAACCTGCCCAGCAAAGACATATTCGACACCGCGTCAAGCTGTCTGCGCATACCGTCGAGATTGTCCATAAACCACCAAGCGCTTCCCATCTGGATTTTTCCCGCGCAGGAGGAGTCCTGAAAATTGCCGAGCATTGCGGCAATCATTTCGTTGTCTTTGGGATGAATGTTGTAGATGATAGTCTTGCCGAGCTTACCCGCGTTGTTGAGGTTGTTTAGATGCTTTGAGAGCGAGTGCGAATAGTTCGATTCACCGATGGAATCAAAACCAGCGTCGGCGCCGAGCGTCTTGAACATCTGCTTGTTGTTGTTGCGCATGGGGCCGATGTGGAGCTGGCGCACCCAGCCTTTGTCGGCGTCCATCGCGGCACACTCGCGCAAGATGGCGCTCTTGAAGGCAACAGCCTCTTCGTGGGCGACTTTCTCGCTGCTTGTTACCGCCTTTTGGAAAGTGTCCTCAATTTCGTAGTTGAAAGCGGTTTTGTGCCAAAGTGTTTCAACGCCATAGTCGGAAACGCGGCAGCCGTTTTGGTGGAAATAATCGTGGCGGTGCTTGAGCGCCACGAGAAGGTCGTCAAAGCCGCGAATCTCGATACCCGAGGCGGCTTCGAGCTTTTCAAGATACTTGATGTAGGCGAAGTGGTCTTCGAGGGCGAACGCCTTGTCGGGGCGGAATGTCGGGCGAACCTTGACCTCGAAACCGCTCTCGGCGATTTTCTTGTGGTATTCGAGATCGCTGACGGGGTCGTCCGTGGTGCAGACGGCTTCGACATTGCTGCGGCGCATACACTCGCGCGCGGATAGGCTCTTGAGGACTTCGTTTGACCTGTTCCAGACTTCCTCGGCTGTGTCTCCGTTGAGAAGAATGTCGTCTATGCCGAAAAAGCGAGCAAGCTCCAAGTGGCACCAATGGTACATGGGGTTGCGAACCATCATCGGCATTGTTTCGGCGAATTTCTGGAATTTTTCCCTGTCGGGTGCGTTGCCGGTAATGAACTCTTCGGCGACGCCGTTTGAGCGCATCAAGCGCCACTTGTAGTGGTCTGCACCAAGCCATATCTGGGTGATGTTGTCCCACTTTTTGTCCTCGCATATTTCGGCGGGGTCAAGGTGGCAGTGGAAGTCGATTAGCGGAAGCTTTTCGGCGTAGTCGTGGTAGAGTTCTCGGGCGAAAGTCGATTCGAGAAGAAAGTCGTCGTTGATAAATTTTTCCATTGACTTGAAGTCTCTCAAACGATTGAGTTTAGGTCAAGAAAAAATCCGCAGGCCTCGCGTTCCGCATTTTTTAGGGAATGTCGGCGCGCAAAAACTTCGATGAAAATAACCCAAAAAGACATTGCCGCAAAACTTGGAGTTTCAACCTCGCTGGTGTCGAGAGTCCTTTCCGGACAGGCGCACAAAATAGGCGTTCACCCCAGCAAGATTGAGGAGATTCTGCGCGTAGCCAAGGAAATGAACTACGTACCCTCCCCCGCCGCGCTTGCCCTGCGCGGCAAAAAATCCAATACCATAGGAATTGTCGCCTACGATTTCAATTCGCCGTTTTTCTCGCAGCTGATAAGCGAACTTCAGGAGCTTTCGCACATAAACAACTATTCGCTTCTGCTCGTCGGCTTCCTCAACCGCACGCCCAACACAGCCGACCTCCTGCCCCTATACAAGCATTTTGTAGACGGCATAATTATTTTGGGCTCTTTCGGCGATCTCTCTTGGACCGACGCATTCGGCGAGATCCCCATTGCAAGAATAGGGCACGGCGAGCACGGCAACCTCAACTTCTCCGTCAGCATTGACGAGCGCGACGCGATGTCGAAAATCTTCCGTTACGTTGCAAAGGACCTCAAAAAAACCGACGCCGTATTTGCCATGCGCGACATTCCCGCGCATGTTCTGCGTCGCGACGCCGCCCTTCTCGCCGCCGAAAAATTCGGCTGCAACCTAAAAGTGATGACCGCCCCCGCTGCCGACAAGGAATTTCTCTGCGGCAGCAACATTGCAAAAAAAATTCTCGCCGCAAAAAAACTGCCGCAAATAATAGTTTGCGCCACCGACACCATTGCAATGGGCATTACAAAAAAATTCAGCGAGAACGATGTCCACGTTCCGCGCGATGTTGCCATTGTCGGCTTTGACGACATTCCCGAAGCCTCCAACTACATTCCCTCCATCACCTCCTTCCGCCAGCCAGTAAAAGAATACGCGCGCCTTGCCTTCGACGCCGTAATCAACAACTATCGCGCTTCCCCAAAAACAAAACTCCTCGAAGGCGATTTACTCATTCGCCGCTCCACCCTCACCTAACCCGCTGGGCGAGTTTCCATTGAAGGGGCGAAACGCCACTTACGGCATTTTACTAACGTAAAATATGCCTATCCCTATTAGGGTTAATGAGATTCGCTGTTAAAGCGTGGTAATTATTTGCGAAGCAAATGCCACGCGCCACAAGAAGGAAGCGCACCTGCACCCGCGCCACAGAATCGAGACTCGCCGAAAGGGAAAAGGCGTCAAATTGCACTTAAAAACGCGGCTTTGGAAGCAGCTGACGGTGCGTGGCGTACTGAAGTACGCCAGCAGTGGCA
>DAVZIV010000227.1:0-2900 GCA_052273125.1 Candidatus Merdousia sp.
GGGCGCTTCGGCGGGCGTGATGGCGGTCTTTGCCGCGTTCTGCTTAATGTACCCGCCAATGCCGCTTACGTTCCTAATATTCTTCATAATCCCCGTGAGACTAATGCCGCTTACAATGCTGAAAATAGCCGCGGCGTTTGAAGTTTTCGGGCTGCTGACTTCGCTCTCGGGCGTGGCGCATTCCGATGTCGCCTATGCGGCGCACCTCGGCGGAATAGCCGCGGGAGCGGCGTTTGTGTACCTGCTGCGGCGCGGCAAAATTCCGACGTTCGGCGGCGTGGGCGAAAAATTTTCAAAGTACATTCGCAAACCCAAATTCCACAAGCGCGCAGACCAATACACCTACAAAGTCAATATTTCGACGGACAACAACTCCGAAATAGACCGCATTCTCGACAAAATCGAAAAATCGGGCTTTGCGTCCCTGACGGAAGAAGAGCGCCAATACCTGCGCCGCGCCCGCGATATGCGCCAATAAAAAACAACCTCCCCGACCCGCAAAATTTTATGAAATTGCTGAAAATATTTTTACTGTCCGCGGCACTGTTTGCCCAAACGTTTTCCGGCGCGCAAGCCCAGCAGCTGCTTTCGGCAAACCGCGTGCCGCTGCAGACCACGCAGAAGATGCGCAACGAAACCCGCGCGCTTGTGCTGTGCCTTGAAAACGGTCATATGTCGCGCACGGCACTCTCGGATTTGGACATGCGCCAGTACATTCGCGAGTACATGCAAAAAGTAGACATCTTCAAGATGTTTTTCACAACCGCAGACGTCGAGCATTTTCAGGATTTCTTCGCCCAGTCTTCGGACATAATGCTGCACCAAGGCACTCTCCTGCCCGCGTTTTCAATCTACGATACTTTCATTCAGCGCGCCGAAAGCCGCCTTGCGTGGATAAAAGAGAGAATGAAGCAGCCGTTTGACCTCGAGAGAACCGACACATTCGGCTATGACCGCAGCAAGGCGAACTGGCCAGCCGACACAAAATCCGCCGACGAGCTTTGGGACAAGCGCCTGACGCTGGACATCATCGGCGAAATGCTCTCCTACGACGACCTCAAAGCCCCCACTTCAATCAAAGGCAAAAAGCGCGCCAAGGCGGAAAAGAAAACGCCCGAAGAGATTAAAAACGCGCCCAAAACATACGAGGAAAAATTCGGGAAGGCAAAGGCCGAAGTGCTCAAGCGCTACGAGCGCTTGATTGCAAATTACGTAAAATTCGACACCATAGAAATAGAGGAGCTCTACCTCAACGCCCTCTCGGAAATGTACGACCCGCACTCGACTTTCCTCTCCGAATACGCGCTCGAAGAATTCGACATCGCCATAAGAAATTCGCTTGTGGGCATCGGCGCGACGCTTCAGGAAAAGGACGGCTATTGCAGCGTGGTGGAACTACTCCCCGGGGGGCCCGCGCAGGAGAGCAAGCAAATTCATTCGGGAGACAAAATCCTCGCCGTCGGGCAGAGCGAAAGCGGCGAAATGACCGACATCATCGGAATGAAACTGCGCAAAACCGTCAGAATGATTCGCGGCAAAGAAGGCACGAAAGTCCGCCTGCTTGTAGAACCCGCGTCGAACCCGAGCGCCCGCAAGACAATAACGCTTGTGCGCAAGGAGATAAAACTTACAACAAAGCTCGCCAAAGCCGCCGTCTACACCGTCCCGATTAGGGACAAAACGGTTGCCGTGGGCGTGATAGACCTGCCCGCA
The DNA here is from genome assembly GCA_052273125.1 of Candidatus Merdousia sp. Taxonomy (GTDB): domain Bacteria; phylum Verrucomicrobiota; class Verrucomicrobiia; order Opitutales; family Intestinicryptomonadaceae; genus Merdousia. The sequence continues at coordinate 1,714 of DAVZIV010000227.1, forward strand.
TTCTACGGCGAAAGCGCCTCGGAAGACGGCTCGAAAGGTTTCAGCACGTCGAAAAACGTGGCGGAACTTTTGGAAAAACTAAAGGCGTTCAAGGTTCGCGGAATAATACTCGACTTGCGGCGCAACGGCGGCGGTTTCCTCAACGAGGCAATATCGCTTGCGGGGCTGTTCGTCAAGGGCCCCGTTGTTCAGGTGCGCAACGGATACGGCGCGGCGAAAGTCCTCAATACCGAGAGCGGCGATAAAATCGTGTGGGACGGCCCCCTGATGGTGCTTGTAGACCGCCTTTCCGCCTCCGCCTCCGAAATCACCGCGGGCGCGCTCAAAGACCACAAACGCGCAATCATCGTCGGCGACGCCCACACGCACGGCAAGGGCACGGTGCAGACCGTCTGCCCGCTCTCGCGCATAGACCCGCAGCAAAAAAGCGCCGCAAAATTCACAATTCAAAAATGGTACGCCCCCAGCGGCAATTCGATTCAGCTAAAAAGGCGTAGAGCCCGACATCGTGCTGCCGTCGATCTTCGACAATATGGAATTCGGCGAAAAATACCAAGACTACGCCCTCAAATGGGACTGCATATCGCCCGCACAAATCGAAGAAGTCTACGCCTACGGAGTTGACAAATCGCAGGCAGACGCCCTCGTTGCAAAGCTCAGAGCGCAGTCGCTGGAAAGACAGGAAAAACTCGACGAATTCAAATTCCTCAAGGAGCGCATTGCGTGGCTAAAAAACAGACAGGATAAAAAGGAACTCGAGCTAAACTACAAACAGCGCAAAGACGAACTTCAAAAGGCTGAGGAATTTATAGATTCGGTCGAAAAGCGCGAAGAGGCGTTCGCCAAATCGAACTTCAAAAAGGAGGAAGTGCTTCTCGAGGCGACAAAAGAGACAAACGCCAAAAAGAAAGCCCAAAAAGAGGCAGAGAAAAAAGACGCCGCCAAAGCCGACAAAAAAACACAGCCCCAACCCGACAAAGACTTGGCTGACGAAGACGAAAAAGACGAACTCTTCGACGTCCAACTCCGCGAAGCCCTGCGCATAATGGCAGACTGGATAGAAGTTCTCCAAAACAAATAACCGCGCGCCGATTCCCGCCCGATAATCTCGGGCGCGGATGCGCCTGTCGAGGCACAACGCCTGCGCGCCAAAAACAAATCGCCACACTCGGTTTAAATATACAACA
>DAVZIV010000228.1:0-2892 GCA_052273125.1 Candidatus Merdousia sp.
GAATTTCGGCTTCGGGAGTTTCCTGACCTTGCGGAATTTCCGCATCGGAAACAGCCGCTTCGGGCTTGGGGGCGAGCGACGAAGGCTTGTCTTTGAGCGATGCGCCGATGTCGTCAATCAAAAACCTCACGTCCATATACGTCATATTGACGCCGAAGAGCGACGATATGTTTTTTTGGACTTCGGCAATGTCCGCCCCTTGGGCGACCCATTCGCCGACTTTTTGTAATTGTTCCTGAGATAAGTTCATAAAACTAATCGTGTTATTGAGTCATAAATTTCACGCGGCGCACTACGGTTGTTCCGTTTTCGGAGACTATGCGCTGGAATTCGTCGGAAGTCAGGCGTTTCCCGCGCTGCAATGCCTGAATCTGCTTTGCGCCCGCGTTGGAAACGAACGTAATGGAGATGTCGGCAAAGGCAAGAGAGCCCGCCTTGAACTCTTCGGAACCGACGTCGGCATTCATACGCCCGCCGCTCGAGGAGATTTCGTAGGCCTCTCTCGCCAGAATTTTCGGACCTACCGTAAACGGCGTGCCTGCTGGAATGTAGGCGACTTTATATTTGGAAGCCATCGGAGACGTTGCCGAAACGTTTTCGTACATAACCGCAAACGTGATTCTGAAATCAACTACGTTTGTTGCCAAGAGGTTTTCGGGAGACGCCGCCCAAGTGCGCAGCTGCACGCCCGAAATTTCCTCTCCGCGCTCGTCGACTATTGAGGAAGTACCGTTCCAGACGTTGTTTTCAAGCGAATATCTGTAAGTTTCGGAATCGGGGTTTTCGGTGTAGCCCTGTTTTCTGTTGCCCATATTTTCCAGAATTGTCGAGCGCGAGTCAATCACGGCTCTGTACAGGCCGTAGACGGCGTTGTACTGCTTTTCGTCCGCCGAAGAACCCGTCGATTTCATAAACGGGCTTTTGAGCGCCACTTTATATTTTATTGCGCAGAGGCTGCCGGGAATCATCACGCTTTGGCGCTTGGCGGAATCGCCGAGTTCAAATGTTGTGTTTTCCTTCGTGAAGAGCGGGCGCAGCGACGTTGAAGAATAGAACATAATTTCCGGCGGGCGCAACGGCAGATTGCCCGTATACGAAGTCCCCTTCAGTTCGCCGACATCGGAGGGGTAGCTTACCTGAAGCCACGCCTTGCCGTCTTTGCGCAGTTTTATGCCCTCCAAGTCGTCGGACATTATGTTGCCGACGATATTTGCATCAAAGTAGTTTTGCAGCTGCCCCGACGCCCTGTTGTATGTTTTGAGAATGCTCGACGAAACAGAAAGCACGCCGAGTATGATAATGGACATTATGGCGCTTGCCGCCATCAATTCGACCAACGTAAATGCTCTTTTTTTCATATAGGTGTGTCCTGTCCTATCGGATTTTCATAACTACGTCGCTAAAGACAAGGCGCTGCTCGTTCTTGTCTTTGTTGCCGACGCCCACGGTAATGTCGCCTCTGGGTTCGGCGTAAATGTCGACTTTTATCGGTATGAAATTAAGCGCGTATTCCTCGTACGAACCGGGGAGCGAACCTCCCGAGTACTGCATTGCAGAGCCGACAATCGGACGCGTACCCTTTAGCCCGCCCTTGTAGAGGCTCAACACTACCCTGTAGACATCGCCGTAGGATTTTGCCAAGCGCGTCTTGTTGGGCACCTCTTTGGGCGTACCCGCCAGTTCCGACGACATCGGCATCAAGCTCATATTGTCGGGATTTTCGGGATTCTGGTATTCGTCCCAAAAGTATATTACATAGGGAACTCCGGGGTTTTGCACCCAAGAGTAGACCTTTGCGAACGCCTCCGCCTCGAGGGTAGTTTCAATGTTCGGAATTAGGGCTATTGCCTTGTTTTTATGGCGCGTGATGTTGAGGCTTGCCGTTATGGAGGCAAGCAAGCCAATCATTGCCGTAATCGAGACGGCTATGACGCCCACGGCAAGCATAACCTCGACAAGCGTAAAGCCCTTTTTGTTTTTAGCAGAATTGTTTTTCATAGGCTACTTTCCGAATACCTCCTCCATTTCGTCGTATCCCGAAAACGGAATCGTGTGCCCGAGCCTTCTTACGACGAACGCCAGCTGGCGCATCGGATTGTCTATTGTGAATGTGCCCGCGTTGTTTTGACGCCCCGAAGCAAGCGTTATCAGCGCGCCGGGGTTCATCGACAAGCCCTCGGGAGAGAATTGGTAGCAGTACCAGTCGCCCGCGCCCGTAGAGATTGGCTGAGGGTTCTTGCTGGGGAACTCCTTTATGGAGATTACGCTGTTGCTTCCCGAATAGATGTCGTTAAAGGTGCTATAGTATATTTCGTTTTCCTTGACGTCTTTGCCGAGCTTTACGAAAGACGAAAAATCGCCTTCGGGCGGAATGAAGAAGACGCCGTCGGGCATTACGAAACCTTCGTCGAGAGCCGCCCAGCCGATGTATGCATTGTTGCGCTCGACTCTGTAAATTACGCCGACTTGGCGCAGGCGCAAAGTGATGTCGGAACCCTTGTTTATTATGACCATTGTGGGCGCGCGCTTTGAAACGGCGGTTGTGCGCGCCATATAAAATGCCGTCATCATTGAATGGCGCGCCGATTCTATGCCCTGCGAAGAGTCGCGCATGCTGAGCATTGTTATGCCCGATGCCATCAGCGCAATGATGCCAAGCACCACCAAAATTTCAATCAGTGTAAATGCCCCGCGAGTTTTTTTCATAGTCGGGAATCTGCGGTTTAGTACCAAGTGAAGACGTTTTCGGCGCTGTAGTCGGCGTCGCTTCTGTCGGCGTCTTTTCTGAGGGTGAAGAGAATTACCTTTGCCATCAAGCCCGTCTTTGGGTTGGGAACAATTTCGGCAAGTTCGTCGGCCTCAATGCCCGTCGCGCCTGTTGGGGAAACCTGC
>DAVZIV010000229.1:0-2869 GCA_052273125.1 Candidatus Merdousia sp.
TTGAAGCCGCCGGCAGCCGCAAGGGCGTTCCCATGGACAAGGCCTTGGCAAACGAATTGGTAGATGCCTACAACAACACGGGCACATGCGTAAAGAAGCGCGAAGACGTGCACAAGATGGCGCAGTCCAACAGAGCCTTCGCCCACTTGCGCTGGTGATTGAACCGCAACGGCAACAAAAGAAGAAAGACAGATAAATGGCAACTTTATCCGAAAAAAACTCGCCCAATAGGCAGACTCCGTTGGAATACACGAGAAACATCGGTATTTCCGCGCACATCGACGCCGGCAAGACGACCTGCTCCGAACGTATCCTTTTCTACAGCGGCGTAGTCCACAAGATTGGCGAAGTTCACGAAGGCACGGCCGTTACGGACTGGATGGAACAGGAACGCGAACGCGGTATAACAATTACCTCTTCGGCCATTTCCTGCCACTGGAAGACGGCGGAAGGCCCGTTCAAGGGGATCAACCACCAGATAAACCTCATCGACACCCCCGGACACGTCGACTTCACTGCCGAAGTTGAACGCTCGCTGCGTGTTCTCGACGGTGCAATAGCGGTATTCTGCGCAGTCGCGGGCGTCCAGCCCCAGTCGGAAACCGTATGGCGCCAGATGAACAAGTACAATGTTCCGCGCATTGCCTTCATCAATAAGATGGACAGAACCGGCGCTGATTTCTACGGCGCGGTAAACGACATCAAAACGAAGCTCAACGGCAATCCGCACCCCTTGTTCCTGCCCATCGGCGCAGAAGACAAGTTCATCGGCTTGATTGACCTTGTTACGATGAAGGCCCACATGTACGACGAAAACGACCCTCAGGGCGTAAAGTACAACACAATCGACATTCCCGCCGAATACAAGGAAAAGGCCGACCAGTACAGAGCCGAACTTATCGAAGCCATTGCCGACTTTGACGACGCCATCATGGAACGCTTCCTCGAAGGCGAAACAAACTTCACTGAAGACGAAATCCGCCTCGGTATCCGCAAGGCTACGCTTTCGCGCGAATTTGTCGGTGTCGTTCCCGGTTCCGCATTCAAGAACAAGGGCGTTCAGATGTTGCTCGACGCGGTTGTCGACTACCTCCCCAGCCCGCTCGACGTTCCCCCGATTAAGGCGTACGCCGAAGACGACGAGGAAACGCCCTCTTTGGAAATCGTCCCCGACGACTTTGCTCCGCCGACCATCTTGGCGTTCAAACTCTGGAGCGACCCGTTTGTCGGAAAGCTCGTATTCATCCGCGTTTACAGCGGCTGCGTAAAGAAGGGTATGACAGTCTACAATCCCCGCACGCGCAAATCCGAGAGAATTTCGCGTCTGTTGGTCATCAAAGCCGACAAGAGAGAGGATATCGAAGAGGCATACTCGGGCGCAATCTGCGCAATCATCGGCGCTAAGGATATTGCAACCGGCGACACCCTCTGCGAAAGAGAGCACGAGCTTCGCCTCGAGCCCCCGACATTCCCCGAGCCCGTTATTGCAATGAGCATAGAGCCCAAGAGCAAGGCCGACCAGGAAAAGCTTTCCATCGCATTGCAGCGCTTGGCCGAAGAAGACCCCACATTCGTTGTTACGACGAATCAGGAAACGGGTCAGACGCTTATCGCAGGTATGGGCGAATTGCACCTCGACATCATTAGAGACCGTCTCTTCAGAGAATTCAAGGTTGAGGCAGACTCGGGCAAGCCCGAAATCGCCTACCGCGAAACAATCACAAAGAAGGCTCACGGTGTCGGCAAATTCATTCGCCAGTCGGGCGGTCGCGGTCAGTACGGCCACGCCGAAATCGACATCGAACCGCTCGAAAAGGGCAAGCACTACGAATTCCTCAACGAAATTGTCGGCGGCGTAATCCCGAAGGAATACATCAAGCCGACGGAAGACGGTATCAAGGAAGCTATGATAAACGGCGTTGTTGCGGGCTATCCCGTTGTCGATGTCAAGGTTCACTTGGTCTTCGGTTCGTTCCACGAAGTCGACTCTTCGGAAATGGCGTTCAAAATGGCGGGTATCTTTGCATTCAAAGACGCTATGAAAAACGCGGCTCCGATTTTGCTCGAACCCATTATGAAGGTCGAAGTAACAACCCCGACGGAATATCAGGGCGACGTTATGGGCGACATCAACCGCCGCCGCGGTCAGGTTCAGGGTATGGAAACCAAGGGTAACGACACCATCATCAAGGCGAACGTTCCTCTGGAAACCATGTTTGGCTACGCTACGGATATTCGCTCGCTCTCCAGCGGCCGTGCTTCGTACTCGATGGAACCCAGCCACTTTGAACAAGTACCTTCTGTCGTGCTCAAGAAAGTTCAGGAGGGTTCGACACGCAAACCTCAAAGATAAAATTTAAAAATTAAAGCAATATGGCAAGTCAGAGAATAAGAATAAAGCTCAAGGGCTATGATTTCCGCACGATAGACCAGAGTGCAGGCGAAATCGTCGAAACGGCTAAGAGAACGGGCGCGAGAGTATCGGGCCCCGTACCGCTGCCGACGAAAATTGAAAAGTACTCGGTCAACCGTTCCGTACACGTCGACAAGAAAAGTATGGAACAGTTTGAATTGCGCACACACAAGCGCCTTATCGACATTGTAAACCCCACGCCCAGCACGGTTGACGAGCTTAAAAAACTCAATCTCCCCAGCGGCGTAGACATTACGATTAACGTATAGCGGCACGATTTTTCCGCTCCCTCTTACCCAAAGCGGGGAAGAGGGGCAGAATTGCCGCATATCGTTTGGTTGCGGCGCGGTGTGCAAGCTTGTGCTGTTTCGATAAAATCGGAACATTTTTACAGTTTAAAAAAAAAATCGGCGTAAATTTTTTGAAGCATTCGCTTGGGAGAAATCCTTAAAAAGA
>DAVZIV010000230.1:0-2859 GCA_052273125.1 Candidatus Merdousia sp.
GACGAAACGGGTATCTCTTCGCCCTCGCCGACGGAAATTTTGTGGAGTGCGTTCTTCTGAAAGCCCCCGCCGACGACGGCAAAATCCGCCACACGCTCTGCATAAGCACGCAGGTCGGCTGCGCGAGCGGCTGCCGCTTTTGCGCTTCGGCTATGCGCGGGTTTGTCAGAAACCTCACCGCCGCAGAAATCGTGGCGCAGGCTCTGCCGTTCGTGGCTGAAACTCTCGAAAACGGCAAAAAACGCAGGCATTTTCTCTTTGAAAACATAGTTGTAATGGGCATGGGCGAGCCTCTTGCCAATTTCGACAACCTCATCAAAGCCCTTGCCGTCTTCAACGACGCCGACAAATTTGCCTTCGGCGCGCGCCGCATAACCGTTTCCACCTGCGGGCTGGCGGACAAAATAAGGGAGCTTGCAAGGATAAAATTTCCGTTCCGTTTGGCGATATCGCTTCACGGCGCAACCGACGACGTGCGTTCGCAAATTATGCCGATAAACAAAAAGTTTCCGCTTGGGCAGGTGCTTTCCGCCGCCGCGGAATTTTCGGCGGTTTGCGGCAGAATGATTACCCTCGAGTACATTTTGATAAAGGGCGTCAACGATTCTTTCGCTCAGGCTAACAGGCTTGCCGAAATAGCAAAATCGCTCCATGCGCATGTTAATTTGATTCCCTACAATGCGGTTGACGGCTTGGAGTGGAAGCGCCCCGACTCGTCGCGCCGAAAGGCGTTTGCCGATGTGCTCGAGCGCGCGAAAGTCTCGTACACGCTGCGTCGCGAAAAAGGTTCGGAAATCGACGCCGCCTGCGGTCAGCTCGCCCTCAAAAATGCAAAAAGATAAAAAACATCAAGTTTTGTGATATTTTTTATCTTTTGGCGCGGCGATGCGCGTAGCGCAAAGCGCCGCTTTACTTGGGATTATCATAAGTTTCGATTGAAGGGCTTCGCTCAAACCGCTATCCCGTTAAAGCAGAGACGGAATGTCTTCGGGGAGGATTTGAGAGAGGTTGTCTACGGTCGGCATGCTCAGTTGCGACAATCTTGTAGACTGGTTTTCTATTGTTTTGTCGAAGATGTTTCGGGCAAAGCGCCCGTTCCCGAAACCCTGTCCCTTGTTGGCGACTGCGTTTGCAAAGAGCGCGTAGAGTTTTTCCTCGGCATCCGGGGTGAGCTCGTAATCGAATTTTTTTGCGTGCAGTTTGAATATTTTAAACAGTTCGTCCGCGTTGTAATCGGGAAAATCTATGTATCTGTTGAATCGGGAGCGCAAGCCGGGGTTTGAGTTTATAACGTCCTGCATCTGCTTTGAGTAGCCCGCCAAAATGACCACCAAGCGGTCTTTATCGTCTTCCATTCTCTTCAGAAGCGTGGCGATAGCCTCGTGTCCGAAGTCGTTTTTGCTGTCGTTAAAAAGCGTGTACGCCTCGTCTATGAAGAGAACGCCGTCGAGCGCCTTGTCTATTATGTTGTTTGTCTTTATTGCCGTCTGTCCGACATATTCGGCGACCAGTCCCGACCTGTCCGTTTCAACCAAATGTCCCTTATTTATAATGTCCAACTCCCTGTAGATTTCGGAGACAATTCTTGCAACCGTCGTCTTGCCCGTCCCCGGGTTTCCCGTGAATACGCAGTGGTACGACGGCTCTACGGCTTTCATTCCGCTTTTTTCCCTTTGGCGCTGTATCCTTATCAGGTTGGTTAATTTTGATACTTCCGCCTTTACGTTATCCAATCCTATCAGCGCGTTTAGCCTCTCGGTGGGGGAGTCCGAATTCATTATCTGCACCGCTTGGGGAGCGTTTTCGATTGCCTGTTTTTCCCGTTTTTGTTCCGTAGGCGGGGTGTATGGCGGCGGGGTATCCGCAGCTAAAGGCGTCTGGGTTTTGCCAAGCGCCATAATTTCGTCAAGCCAGTCGATTTCCTGCTGGGTTATGAGGTTGTCGCATTTGACTATGAGCGAGGTGTAGCGGTATATCAAAAGGTGGTATCTGAATTTGTAGTCCGAGTTGTAGTTGCCTATGATTTTGCCCAGAATAAATCTTTCCTCTGGTTCGGGCACGTCGAGGAGCAGCCTGACCAAATTTTCGCTTGTTTTAGTCAGTGATTCGCGGATTAGCGGCAGGGCGTTGTATGTGATTCTTTCTCCGAAAAAATCGCACATCATAATAAGAAGTCCTATGCCCTCACTTGTGCCGAAATCCAGCTTATGTCCCGAATTTACCAAGCTTCGCGCCAAATCTATGAACATCAATATGCGGATTTTCCCGATGAACGATTCCGGATCGAGCTTGCCCAATTTCAATCCGCCAAACGATATGTTGACGGATTTCAAATTGTTTGTGTAGGCGCGGAATTTTGCGTCGTTGTTGAGCGTATGGGAAAACATTTCAAATTCGCGGATTTGACCGTCCAAATCCAGAAAAAATTGCTCGCTCGGAAATTTGTTTTCGCCGCCGTTGTCCGCCGAAGTCTGCGGCGTTGCCGCGGGTGTGCTTTTGCCGCGGTCGCTATGGGCGTAGGCGTAGACAAGCGGCAGAAACATAAAAAACGTTAGAACTGCTATGCCCAGCGGCAGCGATATTGCAAAGCAAAGGTATATTACCAGAATGATTGAAAAAATAAGGAAGAGGAACAGACAGCCGTTTTGTCCCCCTGTTGAGTTTATGCCGTTTTTCCCTCTTCGTATTTTTCGCCGTTTCTATGATTCAAATCCGCAACGCTTTCCTTTTTTACTTGGACGGAATATAAAAATCCGCCGCGCATTTCAATCTTATTTATCTTGCGACGCGGTTAGCGGGAGGGAAATCTCCGCGCCGCAAGCTTGAACCCCTGGGGGCGGCGCGCTTTATTTTCGCCCG
>DAVZIV010000231.1:0-2845 GCA_052273125.1 Candidatus Merdousia sp.
CCTCTGGCAAATGTGGAATTCGACGCAAAAAAGACGGGCGAAGTGCGCGAAAAAGCCCGCGCGGAAATCAAGCCCGTTATTGTCAAAGTGCGCGAGGGCGAAACGCTCGCCGACAACGATTCCATCAACGCCCCGCTGACAAAGGAAAAACTCCGCGCCTACAAGACAGAGCTTCAAAAGCGCGGTGAAATCGGCGACATAGTAAACTCGCCCAAGGCGGTAAACTTCCTAATATGCGTGCTGCTGATGACACTTGCGGCGCTGTTTATAATAATAAGCAAGACGCAGAAAAACAAACGCTTCGGCACAATACTGATTTTCTCTTCGCTGCTGATATTCAACCTTGCAATATTGCGCGTAATAATATGCTGGGCGAACGCGGAAATATGGAACGAGTCCGCAACGCTGCTGCAGATACTGCTCTACGCAGTCCCGATAATTCTCGGGCCGATGATTCAGGCGCTGCTTTTCGGCTCGTACTCGGCGTTCATTATGGCAATACTGGTGTCTCTGCTGACAACGGTTATGCTGTCCGAACCCGCGCCGTATTTCATCGTTTCGCTGACGGCGTCGGTGGTGGCAATATATATGTGCGACGGCGCGCAAAACCGCTACCGCGTGATTTTGGCGGGTTTCGTCTACAGCCTTGTCTTGGCGTTTTCGGCGTCGCTTATAGGCGTGTTTACGGGCGTGCCTATGGGAATTGTAATGCAACAGACGCTCGCCGCACTGCTCGGCGGGCTTCTTTCAAGCATTGTAATTTTGGGGATTTTGCCGCTTGTCGAGCTGGCATTCAAATGCAATTCAAACATATCGCTGCTCGACTATACCGACCTCAACAACAAAAAGGCGCGCCTGCTAAAACTCCTGCAAATAACCGCCCCGGGGACATACCACCACAGCGTTATGGTTTCCTACGTCGCCGAGGCTGCGGCTCAGGCGGTGAGGGCAAACTCCACAATATGCCGCGTCGGCGCTCTCTACCACGACATCGGCAAACTCTCCAAGCCCGAATATTTTTCGGAAAACCAAAAGGATTTCAACCCGCACGACGAACAAAACCCGTCGATGAGCGCGCTTATAATAAAAAACCACGTTCCGGAGGGAATAGCCGCCGCGGAGGTCGAAAAAATGCCGCGCCAGATAATCGACGCCATAAGCCAGCACCACGGCACTTCGATAATTTCGTACTTCTTCAACAAGGCAAAAAACAAGGCGGGGGCGAAAGTTATGGACACCGCCGAGCTCGACAAAATCCTCAGAGAGGAAGGCATAGAGGAGAGCACCTACCGCCACGAGGGGCAAAAGCCGCAGACCGTTGAAAACGCAATAATAATGATTGCCGACTCTTGCGAGGCGGCGTCGCGCTCTATGAAAAAGGTCACAAAACACGGAATCGACACAATGGTGGAGGCTATCGTAAAGGGCAAGATGACCGACGGACAGTTCGACGAGTGCCCCATAACCGTAAAACAGCTTTCAAAAATAAAACAATCGGTATCGCAAACGCTGCTTAGTATGCTGCATTCGAGAGTCGACTATAAACAACAATGAACACAAAATATCCAGTAAGCCAAATAGTACAAATATTCGACAATCCCGAAGTTGTCGGCGACGCGTCCGTGGAGCTCTCGGGAATAGCCAGCCTCGGGAAGGCCACGCCCGCAGACCTCTCCTTTTTGGGCAACAAAAAATACGCCCACGAAGTCCCCTCCACAAAGGCGGGCGCAGTTCTGCTGCCGCGCAGCTACGAAGGCAAGCTGCCGCAAAATTCCGTCGTAATACGCGTAGACAATCCGTCGGCGGAGCTTGCAAAATTGGGCGCAATAATAGAAAAGGCGCTCTGGCCCGACGTAAAACCCGCAATCAACCCATCGGCAGCGGTTTCGCCTTCGGCTAAAATCGGCAAAAACGTCTACTTGGGCGCAAACGTCGTAGTCTGCGACGGCGCGGAAATAGGCGACGGCTGCGTGATAATGGGCAACAACTACATAGGCAGATTCGCGAAAATCGGAGAACGCTCCACAGTTATGCCCAACGCCGTGGTAATGGACTACTGCGAGCTTGGCAAGCGCGTGCGTCTTCAGCCGGGGGCGGTCATCGGCTCGGACGGCTTCGGCTACGAGCTCGTCAACGGCGTGCACGTCAAAGTGCCTCAGACGGGCAAAGTCGTCTTGGAGGACGACGTTGAAATAGGCGCAAACACCTGCATAGACCGCGCCCGCTTCGACACCACGCGCATAGGCGCGGGTTCCAAAATAGACAACCTCGTGCAGATTGCCCACAATGTGCAAATCGGCAGGGCGAGCATTTTGGTGGAGACGGCGGGCGGTGAGTCCGTGGGTATGATCTTGCAGAGCCGGGAGAAGCCCGACCCCCATAGCTTCATCGGCGAGGGAAAAGTGGAGGAGGTCAAGCGCATGGTGGAGAACAGTGAGGCCACCATGGTGATCTTCGACAACGATCTGTCCCCGTCTCAGGTGCGGGTGCTCACGGAGCTGTGCGGTGTGCAGGTGCTGGACCGCAGCGGCCTGATCTTGGATATCTTCGCCCAGCGAGCCCGGACAAAGGAGGGCTGCCTACAGGTAGAGCTGGCGCAGTATCAGTATCTGCTGCCCCGGCTGATTGGTATGTGGTCTCATCTGGAACGGCAGGGCGGCACCGGCGGCTCGCCCATCGGTACGAAGGGCCCCGGTGAGACGCAGCTGGAGACGGACCGGCGGCACATCCGGCGGAAGATCGACAAGCTGAAGGAGGAACTGGAGGAGGTGCGGCGCGTCCGCGCCACCCAGCGCCAGCGTCGGCGGAAGAACGAGATACCCGTGGTGGCCATCGTAGGCTATAC
>DAVZIV010000232.1:0-2823 GCA_052273125.1 Candidatus Merdousia sp.
AAAATGTATGAGCGAAATTATAGACGGAAACGCAGTAGCCAAAGCCCTTCACGAAGAGCTTACGCGCGAACTTGCCCAGCTGAAACTTGCGCGCAAACCCTGCGTGGCGTTTATCCGCGTGGGCGAAGATCCGGCGTCGGTGTCGTATGTTAAAAAGAAGGAGAGAGTGGCGGGCGAAATAGGCATTGAAAGCCGCCTGCACGTTCTTCCAGAGTCGATATCGCAAGCCGAGTTAAATTCCCTGATTGATTCGCTCAACGCCGACGACAACGTAGACGCCGTTTTGATTCAGGCGCCGCTTCCCAAACACCTCAACGAGCGCGACACCTTCAACCGCGTCCGCGCCGACAAAGACGTTGACGGCTTCAGCAACGCAAATCTGGGCTTCCTCTGTCAGGAGGATTCCCGCGCATTTGTGGCTTGCACGCCCGCGGGCATAATAGAGCTGCTCAAGCGCTCTGGCGTTCGGACGAAGGGCAAAAAGGCGGTAGTTGTGGGCAGAAGCCTTATTGTCGGCAAGCCGATGGCTTTGCTGTTGATGAAGAAGGGGCTCGACGCCACAGTGTGCGTCTGCCACTCGAAGAGCGAAGACATGAAGGAAATCTGCGCTCGGGCGGATATTCTCATAGCCGCCGTGGGCAGACCCAACACAATCACCTCCGATATGGTCAAAGAGGGCGCGTGCGTCATAGACGTGGGCATAAACAGAATTCCCTCCGACAAAACCAAGAGCGGCTACAGGCTTGTCGGCGACGTAGACTTTGAAAATGTCGCCCCCAAGTGCTCCAAAATTACTCCCGTCCCCGGGGGCGTCGGGCCGATGACGGTTGCAATGCTTATGCACAACACGCTTGCAGCCTACAAGAGGCATATGAACATCCTTTAATAAAAAATTAAAAAAATACAAAAGAGAGCTTGACAAACATCGTTGTTAGATGTTTTATAACAGACTTTTCACAATATTAGAAAACGAGAGACAGGCAATGAAAGTCGTATCATCAATCAAGTCTTTGAAGGGACGCCACCCCGACAACAAGGTTGTCCGCAGAAAGGGTCGCGTGTACATCATCAATAAAACGAATCCCCGCTACAAAGCCAAGCAGGGTTAATTATCGGAGTTTTAGCACAATGAAAGCAGACATACATCCTGATTATCATTCGGTTTGTTTTGTAGACGTTTCTTCGGGCGCGCGCTTCTACACGCGCTCCACAATGAAGAGCAAGCAGGTCGAAAAAATCGACGGCGAAGATTGCTACATCGTCTCGCGCGACGTAACTGCAGACTCGCACCCCGCCTACACCGGCGAAAAGCGCTTTGTCGACACCGCAGGCCGCGTCGAAAAATTCCAGAAGAAGTTTGCGCGCGTACGCCGCGCCTAATTTCGGAAACTTTAAACGGGCGCATTTTTGCGCCCTTTTTTTGTATCGGTGAGGCTTGCCGTCTACACATTGGGTTGCAGGGTAAACGCGTACGAGTCCGCCTGCATTGAAGACAGGGCGCGCGCGCGCGGCTTCGACGTTGTCGCGTGGGACGACGGCGCGGACATCGGCATTGTAAATTCGTGCGCCCTCACGACCCTCGCCGAGGCGAAAACGCGCCAAATAATAAGGGTGTTCGCCCGAAAAAATCCGCAAAGCAAAATAGCAATAACGGGCTGCTATGCGCAGACCGACCCGCATGCGCTTGAAATGGAAAACGTCTGCTGGGTTGTCGGCAACAAGCAAAAATCGACTGTGGTTGACATCATTGCCGACGCTCTCGCTCGGGAATCCGCCGAAGCCGCGCCGTGCGGCGCAGAATTTTCCGCGCGTCCCGCGGAGCTTTTCAACAGCGGCAATTCTCCGCTTTCCGACCGAATGAACATAAAAATTCAGGACGGTTGCGACAACGCCTGCGCCTACTGCATTATTCCCCGCGCGCGCGGGCTGCCGCGCAGTATGGACTTCGGCTCGATTGTAGCCGACGCGGAGAATCTCGTTTCGCGCGGCGTGAGGGAAATTGTTTTAACAGGTATAAATATATCAAAATTTAGCACTCCGCAGGGCGGATTGACAGAGCTTATCGACAGGCTCGCCGAAATAAAAAACCTTTTGCGTCTGCGTTTGGGAAGCATTGAGCCGCCGCTGTTGCCGCTCGAAGCCGTGCTGGAGCGCGCCAAGGATTCCTCGCACATACTAATGCCGCATTTGCACATTTCCGCGCAGAGTCTTTCCGACCGCGTTTTGCAGAGAATGCGCCGCCGCTATTCAAGCGCCGATTTTCTCAAAATGGTGGAAACGTGTCTCAATGGCTGCCCCGACATTGCCGTAGGCGGCGACATCATTTGCGGGCACCCTGCCGAAACGCGCGAAGAATTTCAAACCACAAAAACGCGCCTTCTCTCTTCGGGTATGGCGTATGTACACGTCTTCACGTATTCGCCGCGCCCGAAAACTCTCGCCGCCACGATGAAGGACATTCCCGAAGCGCGCGAGCGCAAAGCCCGCGCCGACGAGCTGCGCGAAGAAGTGGCAATCCTGAAAGCCGATTTTGCAAAAAAACTTGTCGGCAGGCCTCGCAAGGTTCTTCTTGAAAATATGATTTCCGACGGCGTGTATTTCGCCCATACCGACAACTACGTTCCCGCAAAAGTGCCCCTTGCAAAATCGGGAATGAAGAACACTCTTCTTGAAGTCGAAGTTGTCGGAGTCGACTCCTCCTTCACTCTTAAAACGCGCGAGGTTAAAACGCGTGAGGGCGCGTAATGGTTGGCGTGGCGTGGTTTTATTTCAAGAATAAGGGCAACGGTAGTTGCCCTTTTCTTTTTATAAAAACCACGCCAA
>DAVZIV010000233.1:0-2778 GCA_052273125.1 Candidatus Merdousia sp.
GGGCACAAAAAAAAGCCCCGCTGGGTTTTAAACGGGGCGGGGCGTCGTTTTTTGAAAAATTGTTTTTCGCCTAGAAGAGTCCGGGGATTGAGAAGCCGCCCGTAACGTCGCTCATCTGCTTCTGACCCTCGGCTTTCGCCTTCGCTACGGCGTCTTCGACCGCCGCCACAATCGACGTTTCCACGCTTTCGACGTCTTCCTTTAGAAATTCGGGGTCAATCTTTACGGACTTGAGCGTTCCCTGTCCGTTGACGATTGCCTTGACTGCGCCGCCCGCCGCCGAGCCTTCAATGGTCAGCGTTTCAAGTTCCGCCTGAACGGCTTCCATTGCTTTTTGCATTTTTTGCGCTTGTTTGAGAAGTTTTCCGACTCCTGGCATGATTATTTTTCCTTGTTGTTAGTGTTGTTTATGTATGTTGGTTAAATTTTCTTGATGGAGAGCAGGGTGAGGTCGTCCCCGTAGGAATTGCCGCCCGTGAAATGCTCGAGGGTTCTGATTATTTTGTCGTTGAAGGAATCCACATCGTTGGGGGCGAGCTTTTCCACCGTTTTTATGAGAGCCTCGGCGGTGTATTCCCTGCCGTCGGAATCGGCGGCTTCGGTCAGCCCGTCGGTGTAGAGGACGAGAATGTCGTTGGGGGCGAATTCGACGGTAGTTTCGTCTATTGATTCGTCGAAAATTTCGGGTTCTACCATTCCCACTGCCATTCCCATACTGTGGATTTCGACGCATTTGCGCTCTTCTGCCCTGTAAATCAGCGGCAGTTCGTGCCCCGCGCGCGCGATTGTAATTTTGGAGGCGTCCGCCTCTATCACGGCAAGCGTTATGGTTATGAACATATCCGTGCGCATTGAGTGTATGATTTCGGCGTTGAGCTTCATCAGCGTTTGCGCGGGTGTAAGTCCCATTTTTGCTATGTAGTGCAGTTTTGACTGCGCAACCGCCATAAGTATTGCCGCCGACACGCCCTTGCCCGAGACGTCGGCAATGACAACGCCAGTCTTGCCGTCGGGCATATTTATCACGTCGTAGAAGTCGCCGCCTATGAGCAGGTGGGGAAAGTATTTTACGGCTATTGCGAATTTGTCGTTGCGCGGCAGGTTTTCGGGGAGAAGGTAGTGCTGGACGCTGCTTGCCAAGCGCAGGTCGTTTTCCATCTTCGATTTTGCTATGCGCGCGGAAATTCCGTCGATATTCAGCAGCACAAGCCCGCCGTGTTCGCCGAGGGATTTCGCCAACGCGAACATTGTCGGGCGGAACGATTTTCCCGCAACCGAGTTTGCCATCACAAGCACGCCGTATTTTGCGTTCTGGAACATTACGGGGACTGTTATGAGGCTTGAAATTTTTATGGAGTCGTCCGAATGGTTTACTATGCGCGAGTCTCCCTCCGCGTAACGTATGAACACCGCCTGTCCCGAATTGTAGACTTGGGCGACGAGCCCGGAATCAAGCGGCAGTGTTTCGCCCTTTATGACGTTTTCTATGAAATCGCTTCTGGTTGCGAATTTATCGGGCTCTTGAACCTTGTGCTGAAGCGGGGGAAACAGACCTTCGGTTGCGGCGGTTATGAAGCCGTGTTTTGTGCGCTCGAAAACCCTTGCGCACAGCGCGCCGCAGCTGAAAGCCGACGCCCTGACGAGGCGCTTGTAGACGGCTTCCTTGTTTGCGCCCTTGGCTATGTCTTCCGCCATTGTCTGCAGGAATTCTATCAGAACCTGCTTGTCTTCGTTGGAAGTTTCGAGCGCCTCCTGAAGTTTTCTGTTTTTGTGCCTGTTGAGCAGCAGTGCGTATATGCTCCCTGCCGAGACCACACCCAACGCCGTTGAAATCAGAGGTAAAACTGGCATATGCTAATCCGTATGCGTGTTGTCCTTTTTCAGGAAAGAGATTACGTCTTCAAATTTTTTGAGGTTTTGCCCGTCCGCCTCTATGAGGTTTTCGTGCGCCTGAAGAATGGAAGACTGCGGCGCGTTCGACACCCCAAGCCCCGTGCCGCCGATTTTGTCCGCCGTCTGCGATATTTTGACAAGCTTGTATATTCCGAGGTTTTCCACAAGCTGCCTGTTGCGCGGATTGAGGTTCATCAGCACGACATCGGCGCCGTCCTTGCGCAGACGAAGCGCGGCGCCCGCAATCATTCCCAAAAAAGTGCTGTCCATCGACAAACACTCGGCGAGGTCTATTACCAGATGCTTGCAGCGCATTTGGGCGACTTTTGAGAAAAATTCGCCCGCGTTTCTGCAGTTCATATAGCTTGCCTTGCCCGACACCGCCATTTGGGCGGTGTCGCCGTCGATTTTAACAAGATACTCTATGTCGTTGGGCATTTTGTTGTTTATCGTTTTTTAGCTTTGCTTTTTAAGGATTTTCCCGAGCACGAACGGCAATATGCCGCGCGCCTTGTAGTATTCAACCTCGATGGGCGTGTCTATTCTCAGTGTCAGCGGCACGGTTTGCTTTGTGCCGTCGGCGCGCGCTATTTCAAGCCCGACTTCCATTGCGGGTTTGATTGTATTTTCAAGACCCTTGATGGAGAAGGTTTCGCTGCCGTCGAGCTTAAGCGACTGCGCGTCTGTGCCGTCACTGAACTGGAAGGGCAGAACGCCCATTCCGACGAGGTTGCTACGGTGTATGCGCTCGAACGACTTTGCAACCACGGCTCTGACGCCGAGCAGAAAAGTGCCCTTTGCCGCCCAGTCGCGCGAAGAACCCATACCGTAGTCGCGGCCGGCTATTACAATCAGCCCCTTCGCCGTTTTTGCGGTATTGCAGGC
>DAVZIV010000234.1:0-2778 GCA_052273125.1 Candidatus Merdousia sp.
TCTTTCCCCGCCTCCCCCACTACCCCTGAGTTACAACAAAAATAGCGCGCGCACCTGAGACATCTGCGCCATTTATGGGACACTGTCCGCGCCCGAGCGGGACATTTTGGCGCACATATCGGGCAGCACGCACACAGCCGCCACCGCGCCCGAAGCACAAAAAACGCCTAACTTGTTTACTTTCAAAATCCATTTGCCGAATATAAAAAAGTGGCACGGATAATGCTTAAAAGAAAAATCAAAAGGTATTAATCACTATGAGTAAAATATTAGGTATAGACTTAGGTACAACAAACTCCTGTATGGCTGTTATGGAAGGCGGCGAAAGTACCGTTATCCCCAACAGAGAAGGCGGAAGAACAACACCGTCTATCGTGGCATTTGCTAAAAACGGCGAACGTCTTGTAGGTCAGGCGGCAAAACGTCAGGCAATTACAAACCCCGCCAACACCATATTCTCGGTAAAGAGACTTATGGGCAGAAAGTATGCCGAAATTAAAGATTTGGCGAAGACGCTTCCCTACAAGGTTGTCGAGGGCGCAAACGGCGCGGCGGCAATCGAATGCGAAGTAGCGGGCAAGACCGAACGCTTCACCCCCGAACAGATTTCGGCAATCATTCTGCAACAGCTCAAGGCAGACGCCGAGTCATACTTGGGCGAAAAAATCACGGAAGCGGTCATCACCGTTCCGGCTTATTTTAACGACGCACAGCGTCAAGCTACAAAAGACGCGGGCACGATTGCGGGTCTCGATGTAAAGAGAATCGTAAACGAACCCACGGCGGCTTCGTTGGCGTACGGCTTGGACAAGAAGAACGACGAAACAATCGCCGTTTACGACTTGGGCGGCGGCACTTTCGACGTATCCATTTTGGAAATCGGAGACGGCGTGTTCGAGGTAAAAGCCACCAACGGCGACACGCAGTTGGGCGGCGACAACTGGGATACAGCCGTTATGAACTGGCTCATCGACGACTTCAAAGCACAAAACGGCATAGACCTGCGTTCCGACCCGATGGCGATGCAGCGCTTGAAAGAGGAATCCGAAAAGGCGAAAATCGCGCTCTCTTCGGCGCAGTCCACAGACATCAACCTGCCGTTCATCACAGCAGACGCGACGGGTCCGAAACACCTTAATGTAACGCTCACACGCGCAAAACTCGAACAGCTCACCGACTCCCTCGTACAGCGCACAATCAAGCCCTTTGAGGACTGCCTGCGCGACGCGGGTTTGAGCAAGGGCGACATCGACGAATTGGTGCTTGTAGGCGGCATGACGCGTATGCCCAAGGTCGTCGAGATTGCAAACCAGCTTGCCGGCAAGGAAGCCCACAAGGGCGTCAACCCCGACGAAGTTGTTGCGCGCGGCGCGGCAATTCAGGGCGGCGTTTTGCAGGGCGATGTCCGCGACGTTCTGCTGCTCGACGTAACTCCGCTTACGCTTTCAATCGAAACCGCTGGCGGCGTTTCCACCCCGATGATTGAGCGCAATACGACAATCCCGAAGAAGCAGTCGCAGATATTCTCGACATATTCCGACAACCAGACCGCAGTCGATATTCACGTTCTCCAAGGCGAGCGCCCGATGGCAAGAGACAACAAGCTCATCGGCAACTTCCGCCTCGACGGTATTGCCCCTGCGCCCAGAGGTCTGCCGCAAATCGAAGTTACCTTCGACATCGACGCAAACGGTATACTCAACGTCAGCGCAAAGGACAAGAGTTCCGGCAAGGAACAGAAAATTACCATCACAAATTCGAGCGGCTTGAGCAAAGACGAAGTCGAGAAGATGCGTAAGGAGGCCGAACTGCACGCCGCGGAAGACGCGCAGCAGAAGGAATCCGCCGAAGCCCGCAACGAGCTTGACAACATGGTCTACGGCGTCGAAAAGCAGATTAAGGACGCGGGCGAGAAAATCCCCGCCGACGTCAAGAGCGCTCTCGAGGGCGAAATCGCCTCGGCTAAGAAGGTTCTCGACAACCGCGAATCTAAGAAAGACGAGCTTGTTGCCGCAAAGGACAGCCTCATGAAGGTTATAGAAGCCAACGCACAGGCTCTGCAGGCGGCAGCTCAGGGATCAGCAGCACAGCAGACTGCCGACGCGGCACAGGGAGCACAGGCTTCGGGCAACGCCGACACCTCCGCGCACAAGCACGGCAAGGACGGTTCCGTAGACGCCGACTTTGAAGTTGTCGACGACGACCCCAACGCGAAAAAGTAAACACTTAAATTGGGGAATGCGGCGCGAAGAAAACGCCGCACCCCCCTTTTATAGTCTTTAAAAAATAAAAAAAACGTTCAACATAGAACAATTGAACTTTTAACCAAAAACAACAACAAAACATAATATTATGGCAAAAGTAAAAATCCAGCCCTTGGGCGACAGAGTCCTCGTAAAACAGGTAGAGGAAAAAGAACAGGTTCGCGGCGGAATCATCATTCCCGACGCAGCCAAAGAAAAATCGCAGGAGGCGGAAGTCGTTGCGGTAGGCAGCGGCAAGCTCACAAGCGACGGCAAGCGCCAAGCCTTTGAAGTCAAGGTCGGCGACAAAGTTCTCATCTCCAAATACGGCGGCACGGAAGTCTCCGTGGGCGACGAAAAATACATGCTCATGCGCGAAGAAGACATCATCGCCATTCTCAAATAATCAACAACAATTAAAGGTACACAAATTATGGCAAAACAAATCATTTTCGACGAAGCCGCACGCAAGAAGGTATTGGCAGGCGTAACGGTATTGGCAAAAGCCGTCAAGGCGACGCTCGGCCCCAAGGGC
>DAVZIV010000235.1:0-2774 GCA_052273125.1 Candidatus Merdousia sp.
TGCTCTTCCGATCTCGGAGCTTTGCCCGCCGATTCGCCCGACTCGGGTTGTTGCGCCTCCTGCGCGATTTCGCCGTCGGGAATCTGCGCGCCCGAGAGTTCGCGCTCGGCGCAGAGGTCTATTATAAACTCCTCGATTTCGTAAAAGCCCGCCACTTTCAGCGCGCCGTAAAGCTGGTCTGTGGAAGCGGTCGGCACATAGAGAAAGTTGTCGCCGTCGAAATCCAGAATGCAGAACGGCTCGGAACCGTCTTCAAGGCGCGCGGTTATGAAGGCGTCGTTTTCGTTAAGCTCTATTTCGCGAACGCACCCCGCCTTGTAGAGCGCCCGCCCGTACTCGATTTCCTGTCTGCCGAAGTTGCGTTCCCAATCCGCCGACACCCTGCGACGCCACAGCCCCAACTGGCTTTCTTTGTACGTGCGTTTTGGCGGACGATTGGGCATTGTGCAAACCGGTTTTTGAAATTCAGCCGGCGGCTTTAGAAGCCGACGGAGCGGGCGGAGATTGCCCATTCGTAGACCTGGGCATATTTCTTCGCCGAGTTTTTCCACGAGAAGTCCCGCGACATCGCGTTGCGGCGCATTGCGGCTATGTCTTCGGGGCGGTCGAACCATGTAGAGCACGCCCAGCCTACGGTGTTGTAGAGGGCATCTGCGGTGGCATCGTCGAAGACGAATCCCGTCCCCATGCCCGAGCCCTGTACATACTGTTCAACGGTATCCGCCAAGCCGCCGGTACGGCGCACAATCGGCAGAGTGCCGTACACCATGGAATACATCTGGTTTAGGCCGCACGGCTCGAAACGGCTGGGCATAAGGAAGAAATCGCTGCCCGCCTCGACCAAGTGGGAAAGGTCGTTGTCGAAACCTATGTAAGAGGCTATTTTGCCGCCGTTTGCCGCTGTGAGATTTTTGAAAGACTCCTCAAGCCAGCTCTCGCCGTTGCCCAGCAGCATCAGCTGAATGTCCATATTGTCGACGAGCGGCTGGGCTATCCGCGCGAGCAGGTCGAGCCCCTTCTGGTCGAAAAGCCTCGAAACCACGCCGAATAGCGGAACTTTTGCGTCAACGCGCAAGCCCGTTTTTTTCTGGAGGGCTTTTTTGCAGACTGCCTTGCCGTCGAGAGAGCCTATTCCGTAGTTCGCGGGAATGTGCGTGTCTACCGAGGGATTCCACTCTGTTGTGTCAATGCCGTTTAGAATGCCGATTAGGTCGGCTGCGCGGAAACGCAAAACGTGGTCGAGCCCGCAGCCGTAGGCGGAAGTCTGTATTTCCTTTGCGTAGGCGGGGCTCACCGTGGTTATTTTTGTCGCGTTGTAGAGTCCGCCCTTGAGCATATTCAACGCGCCGAAAGATTCGCAACTGTCGCTGCGGAATTCGCTTTGGGGCAGACCCGCGTACTCGAGAACGCCCCTGTCGAAAACGCCCTGATGCTGCAGGTTGTGGATTGTAAATACCGTCGCCGCGCGCCCGAGCGCCGAGGCGCGGAGGGTCGTGTTGAGATAGACGGGAATCAGCGCCGTGTCCAGTCGTGGCAGTGGATTACGTCGGGAATCCAGCCCGTTGCAAGGCAGTACTCAAGCGCCGCGCGCGCCATAAAGGAAAATCTGCCGCCGTTGTCGTCGTACGAGACGGAGTGGAAATTGTAGATTCCGGGGCGGTCGTAATAGCGGTTGAATTCCAGAAAGAGAACTTCGGCAGCCCCCAGCGGCGCACTCCATACCGATGCGTATTCCTCAATGCCGAGCCCCATGTGCACGGACAGGTTGTCCAGCGACTTCTTCATTGATTTGGGGCGCTTTATCGACGAGTACAGCGGCGTGAAAACCTTGACCTGAGAGCCGCTTTCGGCGAACTGCTTGGAGAGGGAGGCGACCATGTCGGCAAGCCCGCCCACTTTTGAAAACGGGGCGCACTCGGGGGAAACCATCAGTATTTTTTTCTTCATGGCAAACGTGTGTTCTATTCGTCCCATTCTCGCACGTTTATCCCGTTTTTTGCAATCGTTTTTCTTGATAAAAAAATTTTTTTTTGCATTCTGAAAATGAATGGCGAATCTCTTCACTATAACGGGTAATCTGCTCGCCGAAACGACATGCGTGTTCGACGCACCCGAACGCGGCGGCACGGCGCGCGCAAAAAGCGCTTCATTTCAGGTAGGCGGCAAGGGCGTCAATGTTGCGGCGGCGTTCAACAGGATTGCCCGCAGGCGCCCGTATGCGGCGGTTTTCCCCGCGGGGTTCACGGGGAGGCGCTGCGCGGCGTTTTTGCGCGAAAAAAATTTTTGCAGGCTTCTAAAATTTGAAATATCGGGCGAAACGCGCTTGGGGCTTGTCTGTCGGGAATACCACAGCGACGTTCAAACGACGTTTTTTACCACCGAACCCCCCGTTTTAAAGTCGGCTTTCCGCGCAGCATTGGCGAAGATAAAAAGCCTTGCCCGAGGCGGCGACTTTATCGCCTTTTGCGGCAGTTTTGCGGGCTGGAAAAATTCATACGCCGCCGAAATTGCCGATTTGTGTGCCGAAAAAAATCTGAAATTGTGCGTTGATACCTACGGCGCGCCGCTTGCGGCGTTTGCCGCCCTCGAAAACGTGTTTCTGCTGAAAGTCAACGCCGACGAGCTTGCGAGGCTCGACGCCCAAACAGCCGCCGAGATTATGCGCCCGAACGCAGGAAAAGCGAAAATTTGCAATGCCGCAATAACCGATTCAAGCCGAGCCGTCAGGGCGCGCTTTGGCGGCGATTTTTTCGAGTTCGCGCCGCCGAGCGTTT
>DAVZIV010000236.1:0-2771 GCA_052273125.1 Candidatus Merdousia sp.
ATCGTCCGGTAGATCCGCTCCGTGGCGTCCCGGATGCCCAGAGACGCCATGGCGTCCTTTGCCTGCGGTGTAAGAATTGCGTCGGCGGGCAGCGACTGGCCTGCGCGCGCGAGCTGTTCGATATCCTTTATAGTGTATACTTTTTTCATTGTTTTTATTATATGTTATTGAAATTTAACCGGCGTAATTAAACCTGTCCACAATGCCGACATTGTAGGCGTCCACGGGAATCGGGCGGTCGAACGCCGCCATCGCCTCGGCTCCTTCGACGTAGCCGATTACGTCGCCGAGGGTCGCCCCGATTGTGTCGTATATAATCAAATTGAACTGCGTTTTGGAGAGCGACGTGTCCGACTTGTCGGCGTAATTGCGCCTGTCCAGCGGCGAGGCCACAACGAGCCTTCCGCACCCGAAATTCGGGTCTTTTGCCGAAAGCACCACTCTGCCTATTACCCTTGCAAGTTTCATGGCTTAGTCGTCCAAGACGCACACAATGCAGTTTCTCAGCGGGCTGTGCGAATCGCCCACGTATTTGCGGGCTTCGCTGCCGTCAGCGGTTATCAGCACGCGCGAGCCGACCCCGCCGCCGAACGGGCTAATCGCCGCCACTATTGCGCCCGATTCGTTGCCGCTTTCGTCTATGGGCTGGCACAGAAACAGACCGTTGCCCTCAACGCTTTCGTGCGCGTGGGCCATAATCACGCTTCCTACTATTTTTGCCAGTTGCATTGGTTTTGTTTTTTTGGCGGAGCGCCGTTTCATTTCGACGCCCCGCCGATTTTGCGTTTTTTTAGAATATGTTGAGACTGTCCACAAGCACGCATCTGCGGCGGCGCGTGAACGTCTTGGGATTTGTAATGCCTTCGCCCGTGGTCGTTGCGATCGAGTACGAAGGATAGCCTTCGCCGCCCAAGCCCAAGCCCGCGAACGACGGACCGTTCTTTACGAAGACCGTCGTATTCAGAAGCCTTGCCATAGCCGTCATTCTGGTTACGTCGTGGGTATGGATTATTGCGCTGTGCTTGAAGTTGTGTTCCGCCTTTACCGAGGCTGCAAGCGCCTCTTCAAAAGAGCGAACCGCAACAACGGGCAGCATGGGCATCATCTGTTCTTCGAGAACAAACGGGTGGTTTGCGTCGGTCTGGGCGAAGAGCATTTTCGCCGCCGAACCTACCGACGTGCCTGCCGCAGCCGCCAAAACCTGCGGGTCTTTGCCCACGAGGTCGCGCTTGAGGACGGTCTTGCCGTTCTTTTCCTCGAAGACCGCCTTTGTGAGCGTGTCCACTGCGTTGGAGCTGATTTTGACCGCGCCGTTTGCCGCGAGCGCCTGCATAAACTTGTCGAAGACGCTTTCGAGAACGAAAACTTCCTTTTCGCCGACGCAAAGCAGGTTGTTGTCGTAAGCGCCGCCTGCGATGATGTCGGCGGCCGCCTTGTTCAAGTCCACGGTTTCGTCGACGATTACGGGCGGGTTGCCCGGGCCTGCGCAGATTGACTTTTTGCCCGACTTCATGGCCGCGTTTACAACTCCGGGGCCGCCCGTTATGCACATAATGGAGACCAGCGGATTTTTGCAAATTGCGTCGAAGCTATCGAGCGTGGGGTTGGCAATGCAACAAACGAGGTTCTTGATACCGACTTCGCGCTCTATTGCCTCGTTGAATGCCGATACCGCCATCACGGCGCTCTTCACGCCGCCGGGGTGCGGGTTGACGACAATGGAATTTCCCGCGGCAACCATGCTGATAATGTTGCCCGATATTGTGGGAACCGAGTGCGTGACGGGCGTGATTGAACCGATAACGCCGTAGGGGCAGTATTCCTCGTGCATTATGCCCATATCGCCGCTGTAGGCGTCGGGGCGAATCCACTCCACTCCGGGGACAAGCTTTATGTTCATAAGCTTGCCGATTTTGTCTTCAAGACGGCCGATTTTCGTTTCGTTGAATTCAAACTCGCCCCAAGCTTTTGCGTTTTGCAAAACGACGCGCTTTACAATGTCGATGACCTTTGCGCGCGCCTGCATGCCGCCCTTGCAGAGCTGTTTGTACGCCTCGAACGCCGCTGTTGCCGCCTCGTTTGCGTCGGTAAAGATACCCTTGTTCGATGACGACGACACATACACGTTGGGAGCCGAAACCGACTTGCACGCGCAAGGCTTGCCGCCGTTGCCGCCCATCTGCTGCAACACGCTTCTGACTATGCTGCGCAACGATTCTTCATCTAAATTTAAACTCATTAAAAACTCCTTTTATTTTTCGGATTTATAGACGGTTTTCGAGAACGCCTCAACGTTGTCCACAATGCCTATTATGGCGGCGTCGATGGGCAGTTCCCTCATTCCGTCGGCTTGGCGCGCGCTCGACCCCTGGACGTACATTACAATCTGCCCGACAGCCGCCGAACACGCGTCCACTGCAACAACCGTATTTTTTGTCTCCAGCAGGCTCGACGAATTTTCGTCGCCTACCTGCAACGGACGCAGCACGGCGAGTTTCCGCCCGACCAGACGCGAATCCTTCTGCGTCGAGACAACCTGACCGACTACTTTAGCCAAAAACATACGTTATTTCTTTGCCGCGGGGGCTTTGGGAGCGATGATGTCGTTGAGACCTTCGTGGGGACGGGCAATAACGTGCACGCTGACAACCGAACCGACTTCGCCTGCGGCGTTTGCGCCCGCTTCGATAGCCGACTTGACCGATGCCACGTCGCCCGTGATTGACGCGCTTATGTATGCGCTGCCTGCGTCCTTGTAGGGGCCCGCCAAG
>DAVZIV010000237.1:0-2765 GCA_052273125.1 Candidatus Merdousia sp.
GAAACCCGCCGAGCGGGAAAAAGGCGGCAAATTGTGCTTATAAAACGCGGCTTTGCGGAATGCGAGCGCCTAAGACAGTACATTTTTAGTACGGCAAGGTGCGGGCACTACGCGAAATGCGTTTTTAAGCCAATTTCACGCCTTTTTATTTGCCGAATACTTCGACTTCAATGTAGTGGTTCGAGCCGTTCGTCGTGCTGCCGTTGCTGTACAAGCGAACATATCTGCCCTTAACCGGCGTCTTCGACAAGTCAATCAGCTTGCCGTAGTTGGTTTCAATATAGGCCTTCTGGTCGCCCTTGCCGAGCTTGGCGGAGTTGTCGTGGTCGTTGTTGTAAACGGTCTTTACGCCCTTTTTGAATTCGGGGTCGTCGGAAATCTGAACTACGACGTCCTTGTAGGCTCTTTCCTGAGAGTGGAAGTGCCAGATTGCGATGGCGTAGATCTCGCTTGCTTTTGCCAAGTCAATCTGAACCCACTGCACGCCGTCCATAATTTCAACGTAGCAGCCTTCGGCACCGTCCTTGTTGCCGTCGGTGATGAGCGAAAGTTCGCCAATCATCGGGAAGTCGTCGGAGGAAGTAACCTGCTTGCCCTTGGCGATGTTTGCAACGCCGTCGGGAACTTGAATTTCCTTCTGGGGACCCTTGTACTGGTCGAGATTTTCCAGAACAATCGGAACGGGAGTTCCCGAGAGTTGGGCGGAGGGAACTTGAAGTTTGAGTGTAGCAGCCGAGGCGGAAACAACCGCCAAAGCCGACAATGCAATGATAGCTTTTTTCATTATGTTTTCCTTTTTTAAAGTGGATATTGTTTGAATTAGTCTACAACGAAGTCGGATTCGCTGAAAGTAAGCGGCCCCTTTTCGATGGCGTCTCTTGCCTTAAATACAGCCGCTTCGGCTTCAAAGGCGTGGTCGGCGGAACAGTTGAGCTTTTCCTTGCCCATGACTGCGTTGAAGAAGTTTTCAACGTGATACATGTGAATGGGCTTCTTTGCCACATCGGGTTCGTAGCCGGGGATATTCGTGGGGAATCCGTAGCTGACAAGCGCCTTACTTTCGCGCGTGTCGGCAACCTTGACGTTTGCCGAAGAGGCGTCGCCCGAGCCGATAATGCCCTTGTCGATGAGGGGCTTCCATTCGGGGGCGTTGTTTTCGCGGAAGAGCTTTGTGATGGCGGGATTTTCCGACATCTTCAAAGTGCCGTGGTCGCCCATGAAAGACTCAAAATAGCCGCCGCCGGAAGACGTGGTTGTGAGAACCTGATAGAACGCCTGAGCCTTTTTGCCCTGGAATGTTTTGTCGAAGTCGAAAATGCACATAACGTTGTCGTCCCAGTCGTGGGCGGGAGTGCCGTCTGCCTTCTTGTAGTAGTCGCGGTTGCCCGAAGCCATAACGCGCGACGGATGGGCGCCGAGCATCCAGCCGAAAATGTCAATCTGGTGGGCGCCGAGGTCGGAGATTGCTCCTCCGCCGAGCCCCTTGTGCCAGCGCCAGTTTCTGAACTGGTTCATGTCCTTAAAGCCGTACTGCTTGAGCTTTTCGGTGGGAATGGTGTCCTTTTCAGCCCAAGTGAGGTCTTTTGTTACGGCTCTGTTCCACTGTCCGTTGCAAGCCATAATGTTGCCGAAAAGGGTTTCGCAAATGGACTTGTCGCGCAGGAGAACTTCGCGGGCGTACTTGTAGCGCGGGTTCGACGTTCTCTGGTGTCCGATCTGCAACAATTTGCCGCTCTTGCGGGCCGCGCGAACCATTGCCTTTGCGCCTTCGAGAGTGTCGGACATCATCTTTTCGCAGTAGACGTTGACGCCGGCGTTGAGGAAATCGACAGTCATGGGCGAGTGCCAGAAGTCGGGAGTTGCAATGACGACAGCGTCAAGCTCCTTGGCGTGGTTCTTGATAACGTCCTGATAGTTCTCGCCCTTGATTTCGCCGATTCTGCCCTTGTCTACGAGAACCTTGAAACGGTCCTTGCCGCCGAGCTTGATTGTGTAGCGCGCGGGCTTCTGCTTGCGCTCGCGCATAATGCGCATTGCCGCGTATTCGCAGCGGGGCTGCCAAATGTCGCAAACGGCGACGAAGTTCAAATACGGAAGCTTGATGAGGCTGTTGAGCAGCACTTCGCCCTCGGCGCCCATGCCGATGAGGGCGACATTGATTTTGTCGCCGCCCTTGCGCTGGGCGGAAAGCATGCCCGAAGACATCACCAAACCGCCCGCGGCGGCCGCCGATGTTTTGATAAAATCTCTTCTTGAAAAGTTTTTCATATTTTTAAACATGTATTTGAATTATTGGTTATTTTTCGCAGCACTTGCAGCAGAATTTTTTGCAGGGCAGCAGTTCAAGCTTGTTGTAGTCGGCAAGCAGGAGAGCCGCCACTATGAGCACCATGTGGACGCCCAAGTACGCAATGCCAGCCGCGGCGCTGGGGCCCATCGAGGGTTCGAGAATGATGAATCCGTAGGTGAGCGAGATGTAGAGCAGACCCATGAGGAAAAGCGAGAGTCTTGTGCAGATGCCCAAGAGCACCGTCAGGCCCAAGCCCAAGAGCGCAAAGCCCAAAACGAACGCATAGGGCTCAACCATAAACGTGGGCATAAGCGGACTTGCGCTGAAAGTTTCAACGGTCATGGGGCCTTTTGCGGGCAGTCCGTGGTAGAAAGAGAAGCCGAGAGTATCGACAGTCTGCGTTATCTTTTGGGGAATGGAATTGCCGATTACTTCGATGGCTTCCTGTCTCGTGAGACCGTCCGCCATATTTTTC
>DAVZIV010000238.1:0-2756 GCA_052273125.1 Candidatus Merdousia sp.
TTCAAAGCCTTCGTCTTGTTTTTAAGCTGCGAACGCTCGTCGGCGCACTTGACAATCATGCCCGTGGGCTTGTGCAAAATCTGCACGGCGCTGTCCGTCGTGTTGACGCCCTGACCGCCCGGGCCGCTTGCGCGGGCTATCGAAATTTCGATGTCGTTGGGGTCTATGTGGACGTCTACTTCCTCCGCCTCGGGCAGAACCGCGACGGTAGCCGCCGAAGTGTGAATGCGCCCCGCGGCCTCGGTTACGGGAACGCGCTGGACGCGGTGCGTGCCGCTTTCGTACTTCATCGAGCGGTAGACGTCAGTGCCCGAAACGAGGAAGCAGATTTCCTTGAAGCCGCCCGCGGGAGATTCGCTCGAGCTTAGATTTTCCACTTTCCAGCCCTGCGAGTCCGCATAGCGGCAGTACATTCTGTAGAGGTCGGCGGCAAAGAGCGAGGCTTCGTCGCCGCCCGTGCCCGCGCGGATTTCAATAACCGTGTTGCGCGAATCGGTCGGGTCTGCGGGAATCATCATCTTGAGGATTTCCGTTTTCAGCGGCTCGACCTTTGCCTTGAGCTCCGCCAAGTCTTCCTTTGCAAGCTCCACAAATTCGGGGTCGGCGTTTTCGGCAATGATTGATTCGTTCTCCCTGATTTGATTGAGAACGGCGTCGAACGATTCGTAGTGCTCCTTGAGCTTTGTCAGCTGCTGGTGCTCGCGCGAGACGGCGCTTGCGGTGCGCTGGTCGTTGTAAAAATCGGGCGCGCTCATTTTTTCGTCGAGCGCTTTCAAGCGAACCAAAAAGGGGTCGAGTGGCGGTATACCTTCCATTGTCGTGTGTAAAAAATGTTGTTCTTTTTTTGAGTAAATCGATGCGAAACGGCGGGCGGATGGGAACGCGCCCTTTAGCTGTCCAAACCTATGTCTATCCAGCGGCTCGAGTGCATGGGGGCTGCGCTCGAAACGAAGTCGGGGGCTATTTTGGCGATTTCGGGAAGCGTTTTGAGCGTTACCCCGCCCGAGACTTCCACATAGGCGGCGTCGCCGATTTGCGCGACGGCGCGGCGCATGTCGTCGAACGAAAAATTGTCCAGCATTATGACGTCGGCATCGGCGTCCAAAACGGGCTGGATTTGCGAAATATTGTCTACTTCAACCTCGACGGCAAGCGCGGGATTTTTCTCCTTTGCCCTGCGCACGGCCTCGGCGAGCATTACCCCGCTTGCCGCATGCGCGGCGGCGAGGTGGTTATCCTTTAGCATTACGCGGTCGAAAAGCCCCGTTCTGTGGGTATATCCGCCGCCGCAGGCAAAGGCGTATTTTTCGAGAACGCGGAATGCGGGCGTCGTCTTGCGGGTGTCGAGAAGCTTTGTGGGAGAATTGCCGAGCGCGTCGGAATACTGCGATGCCGACGTAGCCACACCCGAGAGCCTCTGGAGAAAGTTGAGCATTATGCGCTCCGCCTGCAGCATTATGCGCGCAGAGCCTTCAAAAGAACCAAGTATTGCGCCCTTTCCAACGCGGTCGCCGTCTTTGGCACTCGGGGTGAAAGCCAGTTTTTCGCCGCCGGAATAGGTTGAATAAACTTCCATTATTACGGGCAGCAGGTTCATTCCGCAAACCGTCAGAGGCTCGCGCGAGACGAGCTTTGCCGCCGTCTGCGCCTTCGGGGTGAGCGTCGTTGTGGTGACGTCGCGGCAGTCGGAAGGCGGCGTTGCAAGCCCCGCGCCGCAGATGTCTTCGGCTCTGGCAAGCTCGACGAGCGAGCGCAGATACGCGGGGTCTATTTCCGCCCACGAAAGGCGTCTAACCAAGTGCGGTAAAAACTTTGCGGACTTCATAACGGGCTACTGGAGCAAAAATTCCTTCTTCGCCGCCGCCTTGATTTCCACACAAAGCGGCTTGTCTTTCATTCCCAGAGGGCGCACGAAGCACGGACGCCCGAGCGACTTCATCAGCGCCATTCCGCCCGCTACGTCCCAAAGATAAAGGCCTTTTTCGCAATACGAATCCGCGCGGCCTGCGGCAACCCACGCCATTGCAAGGGCTGCGCTGCCGACCATTCTCACCTTCTTGAAACTCTGCGCGGCAAGGACGAATTTCTTGAGGCTGTCGTCGTCCATATTGGCGGCGTTGGGGAAGCCCGCCATGAGAACCGCCTGCGACACTTCGGCTGCCCACTTGGGCTTGAACTCCTCGCCGTTGATGGTGAAGGGCAGACCTTCGCCGCCTGCGAAAATCTCGCCGCGGGTGAAGTCGTAAATGACGCCCACTACAGACTCCCAGCCGCGCATGAGGGCAATGCTTACGCAAACTCCGGGCATTCCGCGCAGGAAGTTGTATGTTCCGTCTATGGGGTCTACAATCCAATAGGGTTTGTTGCGCTCAATTACCGAAATGTCGCCGCCCTGCTCTTCGCCGATAACGGGAATGTCCGTGGACGAAAGCAGGTCGCGAATGAACATTTCGCTTTCAATGTCTTCCTGAAGTTTTACGTCTTTGCCCGCGTCGGAATTGACGCGGCGTTTGGCTATACCGTTGAGACGGTCTCCCGCCAAGCGAGCCACATTTACGGCTGTCTGGAGTAGTTGCTTATTCATGGTGCTTCATACTTTCACATTCGCGTTGCATTACAAGCTTTTTTAAGTTCTCCGCCCCGCAGGGGAAATTTTTCGGCTTCTAAAATTTCCGAGCAAGAGCCGCACAAAAATAAAATCGCTTGACATGCTTTATTTTTAAATATAAAAACACTTTTAAATAAAAAATTCAATA
>DAVZIV010000239.1:0-2754 GCA_052273125.1 Candidatus Merdousia sp.
GTAGGCAATATGCAGGCAATGCGCAGTTACCTTTTCACAATGGACTTGAACCCCAGCCTTGCATATAAAGTCAACGATTGGCTGACGGTCGCAGGCGGCGTCAGCGCCCAGTTCGCCTATTGTACGCTTTCAAGCATAACGCCCATTTCCGCTTCTCCGTTGATTGTTAGACCGATGGACTTGACGGGGCAGGGCTACAGCATCGGCGGCAATGTCGGTTTTACGATTGACTATGCCGAAGACGGACGCTTCGGTTTCCAGTGGAGAAGCGCGGTTGAACATTCGCTTTCTGGCAATGCCCACCTCAACGGCAACCAAATTTATAGCCCGATTTCCGCAGATATGCACATGCCGCATACGTTTACTTTCGGCTTCTACCAGAGACTGCGCGGCTGTCTGAAGCAGTTTGCGGTTATGGCGGACTACTCTTATACAATGTGGTCGGCGTTCGACGAATTGTACGTTCCCGAAGTCAACGTGCGCGTTCCCGAAAATTGGAAAGACACATCGCGCGTGTCGCTTGGCTTCCACTACTATCCTGAACAAATTGAAAACCTCACGCTGCGCTTGGGCGCATGCTTCGACGAAAGCCCCGTGCGTTCGGCAGCCGAGAGAACCGCGCGCATTCCCTGTTCCGACCGCGTATGGCTTTCGACGGGTATCGGCTACGAGTACAAGAATTTCTCAATCGACCTCTCCTACACATACATCTTCGTAGTGGGCAACGGCGAAATTGCCAGAGACGAAGCCGTTGCAGGCGGAATGCTTCCCACGCATCTCGAGGGCAACTACTACGCGCACATACACGTTCTCGGCGTGCAGGTCGGCTACAAATTCTAATTTGGTTTTACAGTTGGTTTAAGAAATCGGGAGAGCCGCAAAAACGGTTCTCCTTTTTTTTGCACCCCGACGCCCCGAATTTGTGCGCCGCACCCGCATAAAAAACTTGCCAAGCAAGCCCGATTTTTGTTGTATCAAACCAATGCAGACTACTCGCGACAAAATTCTAAAGGCAACCTACCTGCTTATGCTCGAAAAGGGGTACGACAAAATTTTGGTGTCGGATATCCAGCAGCATTTGGGCATTTCGCGCGGGCTGATGTACCGCTATTTCAGGAGCAAGCGCGAACTCGTTTTTCAGGCATGCCGCGCATACTTCTACAACCGCTATTTTGCCGACGATTTGGATTTTTCTCAAATGACGCTGCGGAGGTTTCTCGACATCAGCGCGTTGGCGATAAAGAAAATGACCCACCCCGACGGTCGCGAAATTGAAATGCTCAAGTACAACACGCTGTACTCCTCGGCATTGCAGTCGGACCCCGAATTCATAGGCGTCGCACAGGCGGAGTTCGACAAGGCGCGTCTGGTAATCCATAACGCAATGGCGCGCGGCGAAATAAAAAAGCTTCCCGAAAACTTCGTGGGGGCTACAATACTTGCAATTCTTGGGCGCACAAGCTACATTTCCAAAACGCCGTCAAACGAGTACGTCTGCCGCCGCATAATAGAAGATGTCAACAGATTTTACGATTTGATAAAAAAATAACTGTCATATTATAAAAAAAAACGAAAGGTTTTGTATGTCAAAAAAGGCCGCCGTAGTTCTTTCGGGGTGCGGGGTTTTCGACGGTTCGGAAATCCACGAGGCCGTTGTCGCGCTTCTTAATTTGCAGCGGCGCGGCGCGGAAGTTGCGTTTTTCGCCCCCGATATCGCCTTTGACGCAGTCAACCACGCCGACGGCACTCCCGACGAAACGCGTTCGGTGCTTGCGGAGTCGGCGCGAATCGCCCGCGGTAAAATAGCCGCGCTTTCGATGCTGGAGGCCGGCGCTTTCGACTTTCTGGTTTTTGTAGGCGGTTTCGGCGCGGCTAAAAATCTGTGTACTTTTGCCGCCGACGGCGCGGCTTGCACCGTCAACGGCGATGTCGAGCGCGCGGTAAAATCTTTCCTTTCCCTCGGCAAAAAAATCGCCTTTATGTGCATTGCGCCCGTGATTGCAGCAAGGGTGATTTCAGACGGCGTAAAACTCACCATCGGCAGCGACGCCCAAACATCCGCGGCGATTCGCGCAATGGGAGCCGAGCATATAGACTGCCCCGCCGACGGATTCGTTGAGGACGAAAAATTCGGCGTCTATTCCACGCCCGCATATATGCTGGCAAAGTCGGCAGTCGAAATAGACGCGGGCGTCGGCAGGATGTTCGATAAAATGTTTGAATGATTTTAACCGTATAAAAAGGCGTTTTGTATGAAAATCGATTTTTACAAAAATGCAGTGTTTTTGACTGCGGCACTCGCCGCCGCCGTTTTTTCGGCGTGCGTTCAAACTCCCGAACGTGGCGGCTTTTCGGAGTCGGCGCAAACGCTTAGGGAAGCCGCAGCCGCCGACGGGCGCGCGGACGCAAAACCGCTTCCCAACGTGCTTGTCTGCAATCAGGCAATAAGCGGCTTGCAGATTCTCGACCCCTCCAAGAGCTGGAGCGACAAATCCGCAATCCTCTGGCAGTGGACGCCCGAAAACGCCAGGGGGCTCGACAAAAAATACGCGCGCACATTCCGCTTCATAAGCGACTGCAAGCCAGTGATGGACTGCACGCGCGTTCTCACGGTTGCCTCGCACGGGGCGGTTGCTCTCGTGAGGGTGGACAACGGCGAAGTCGAATTTTTCGGGGACGCTGGCGGCAACGTGCATTCGGCGGAGCTCCTGCCCGACGGCAACATAGTTTCGGCGTCTTCCCACGGCAACTACA
>DAVZIV010000240.1:0-2726 GCA_052273125.1 Candidatus Merdousia sp.
GCCTACGGCGTCGGCAACGGCAAGAGCAATTTCGCGGGCGAGCTTTCCGCCCTGCCAGACGGCTATAAACGCGGGCACGCCCATATTTTCCAAAAACATGCTGCGCACGGCAATTCCGGGGGCTTTCGGCCAGACAAGCACAGCATTGACGTCTTTTCTGGGGACTACAAGCCCCGACTGAACGGAAAGAGCATTCAAGAAAACAAGCGTCTTGCCCGCGTCCAAATTCGGCTCTATGTCCTCTGCGTAGATTTTCGACTGCTGGGCGTCGGGAACGGCAACTATTACAATGTCCGACTTCCTTACGGCGTCGGCAACCGGTAGCAGTTTGAAATTCGCCCTGCGGACAATTTCCGCCGACGCGCTTTTGGGGCGAAGCCCCACGAAAACCTCGAAGCCGCAGTCGCGCAAGTTGGCGGCAAACGCGCTTCCCTGCGCGCCGAACCCGACGACGGAAAAGACCTTGCCCGCCAAAATTTTTCTGTTGGCGTCTTTCTCCTTTAAAATTTTAGTGGGAGCCATGGCAAACCACTTTTTCTTGAGTTGCGTGCGCGGCGCGCCCCGTGGCGAATCCGCGGCTATTTCTCCGCGGGTTTGTAGCTTCCGCGCGAAAGCGCAACCGAGCCCGTGCGCGCCATATCTATAATGCCGAAGGGTTCAATCATTCCCATAAACCCCTTGATTTTATTGGCGTTGCCCGTGCACTCTATTATGAGCGATTCGCTGTCTACGTCTATGACTTTCGCCCTGAAAAGGTCGGCAACCTGCACGATTTCGGGGCGCGTTTTTCTGTCCGCCTTTACCTGAACCAAAACCAATTCGCGCGCTACGAAACTTTCGAGCTTTGAAAAATCCTTGACGTCTATTACGTTTACAAACTTGTTGAGCTGCTTTACGCACTGTTCAACGCTGTTGCGGCCGTCTTCGACAGTCGCCGTAATGCGCGAATACTTGCCGCCTATAACGGGACCGACGTTGAGTGTTTCAATGTTGAAACCCCTGCCGCTGAACATTCCGGCCACGCGGGCAAGAACGCCGAATTTATTCTCTACCAATGCCGATATTGTATGATTCATTCCCCAATGCTCACACACCGCGCGGGCGTTTTCAAGAAAAAAGCCCTCGGGCGCAAAAAAACCGCGCGGCTAAAGCCTGCTATTTCTAACGGTTGGGAGCGAATTTCAAAAGGCTGTCGGCAAGCGCGGCGAAAATTTCCCGCGACGCCTCCGAGACGTTTTGACTCTGAAGCGTTTTATCTATGGGAATGGACGCCAGAACTTCCACGCCGAGCTTGTCGGCGACTTCCTTTGCGCAGCCTTCGCCGAAGACGTATTCGCGCTCTCCGCCGAGCATTATGTAGGACATATTTTCCACGACGCCCGCTATCTTGATTTTCGATTTTTCAAAAACCATAGCACCGCGCAGCGCCGTTTTTGCCGCGAGGAGATTCGGCGTTGTGATTACCAGCGCGCAGTCCAGCGGCATAAGCTGTACAGTGCTCAAAACGGCGTCGCCCGTTCCCGGGGGGAGGTCGAAAACCATAACGTCAAGCTCGCCCCATTCGAATTCCTCTGCAAACTGCTTTATTGCGCCCGTGACCATCGGCCCGCGCCACAAAAGCGGCTGGTCGTCATTGACGAGCATTCCCATAGACGCCACTTTCACGCCTCCGATTTCGGGGGGGACAATCTTGCGGTTTTCGTTGACCGCGGGGTAGACCTGCTCGCCGAAGAGTATCGAGGCGCTGGGGCCGTGAATGTCGCAGTCCATCAAGCCCACGCGCGCAGAGTTTTTGGAGAACTTTTCCGCAAACGCGCGCGCAAGGTTCACCGCCACGGTGCTCTTGCCCACGCCGCCCTTGCCCGAGGCCACTGCAATCTTGAATTTCACGCCCGAAAGCAGTCTGGATTTTTCGGAAACTTCGGGGGATTGCGGCGGGGTCTGCTCGAGAAGCTTCACGGCAAACTGCGCCGACGGAAACGCGTTTTTAAGGACTTCCGCCGCCTGTTTGGTGATTTTTTCGGCAACGGATTTGTCGCCGCCGGTGAAAATTCTTACCTCCGCAAAATCGCCGTCGCACTTGACGTATTTCACCATTCCGAACGCCACGATATCCTTGTCGTAAGGCGGATATTTTACGGCACGCAAAGCCTTTAAAATGTCATCTTTTGTCATATTCTATTTCGAGAGCGCAAATTTTACGAGGGATTCAGTAGAGGCGTCCGCGCCGAGAGAGGCGGAGGCAAGTCGCACGTATTTGTCGGCGTCGGCGGGCTTCATGCCAAGCGCGCAGAGAGCCGCCACGGCGTCGCCGAAGTTCGACGTTTGAACGCCGCCCGCAGCCGCGCCGGCTGCCGTCGAAACCGCCGTCGGAACGAAAGAGCCGCGCAGCTCCAAAACGAGGCGCTCGGCGGTTTTCTTGCCTATGCCCTGACACTTTGAAAGCAGGGCGGCGTCGCCGCAGGCAACGGCGTTTTGTATGGTCTGTGCAGACATTCTGCTCATCATATTCAGCGCAATCTTGGGACCTATGCCCGAAACCTTTTCTATGACGAGCTTGAAAAAATCCCTGTCGGCGGCGGAAATGAAGCCGTAGAGGGACTGGGAATCCTCGCGGTAGACCGCCAAAGTATGCAACATCACATCGCCGCCGGCGGCGGGCAGTTTTTCCGACGTCGTGTTAGCGGAACGCTGACTTCGTAGAAAATTCCGCCGACATCGACGAC
>DAVZIV010000241.1:0-2706 GCA_052273125.1 Candidatus Merdousia sp.
GCAAAGCGGCGCTTTGCGCTACGCGCATCGCCGCGCCAAAAGAAAAAAGTGTTGCAAAATGTTAAAAAAGTGTAAATATGGAAAATAATTATGCGGTTGTCGCCAGATAATCGCGGAGACTTTTTTTGCGAACCCGAAACAAGGAAAAGGAAGAGAATGGGAAATAAAGTACACAAATTTTTGGTAGTACCCGACAAGTTTAGAGGCTCTCTCTCGGCAAGCCAGGCCTCTCATTCCATAAAAATGGGATTGAGCGCGGCAGTAAAAGATGCCCCCATAACGGAGTTCGCAATGACAGACGGCGGAGACGGCTTCGTGGATACAATGGCAAAAACAAAAGCCGGCGCAAAAGTCATAAGATTGAAAACCATAGACCCGACGGGCCAAGTGCTGACGGCAAAATGCGCTTTGCTCGACGAAAACACGGCACTCGTGGGGCTTTCGGAAGCCTCGGGAATAAACCTGATTTCGGACGGGGAAAAAAAACCGGGCAAGCTTACAAACATAGGCACGGGCAATATTCTGGCAAAACTCGTAGAGCGCGGCTATAAGACCATAATAGTGGGCGTCGGCGGAAGCGCGACAAACGACGGCGGCATAGGGCTGCTCATTCCGCTGGGATTCAAATTTTTGAATAAAGACGGCAAACCGATACAGCCAAACGGCGCAGGTCTGGCAGAGCTGGCAAAAATAGAGACGCCGCAAACACCGTTTAAGACAAAGTTCATAGTCGCCACAGACGTGGAAAATCCGCTTCTGGGAAAGACGGGCGCATCGTTGCAGTTCGCACCGCAAAAAGGCGCAACGGAAGAAGAGGCGCAAAAGCTGGAGGCGAATATGAAAAACCTTGTAGCCGTTGCGAAAAAATGCCTCGGCAAAAGCATGCACGACGAACCCGGTGCGGGCTCGGCAGGCGGCTGCGGCTACGCATTGATGACATTCCTCGACGCCGAACACATCAACGGCTTCAAACTCTTCGCCAAATACAGCGAAATAGAAAAACACATCAGAGCCTGCGACATAGTCATAACGGGCGAAGGCCGCTTCGATATGACAGATATGCAAGGCAAAGGCCCCTACGAACTTGCAAAACTCGCCATCAAACATAAAAAGAAAGTGTGGATACTCTGCGGAGAAAGCAAGATCGACGAAAACGGATTGAAGGAAATGGGGCTTGAAGGCGTGAAAATCGGACAGATTCTGCCCTCGGCACCCAACGCCGTGGAGGCGCACAACAGAGCGCCGAAATTCCTCGCGGCTCTGGCAAAAGATTTTGCAACAAACCTGAAATAAAAAATGAAAAAATACGGATTCGTAGGCGCAGGCAAAATGGGCGGCGCCATAGTCAGAGGGCTTCTTAAAAGCGCCGCAAAACCGCAGGAAATATGCTGCGTGGGCGGCGCGGACGGCACGGGGCAACACCTCGCCGAGCAAACCGGAATTTCCTGCGAAAATTCCATCGCCGAAGTGCTCGGAAAGGCGCAGACGGTGGTGCTTGCCTGCAAACCCCAGCAGCTCGCAGAAATCGCGGCGTCGGCGGGCGGCGCAAAAAACGAAGTGCTTATTTCGATATTGGCGGGAACGTCTACGGCGCGCCTGCGCCAGTGCTTCCCCAACGTCGGAAAAATAGTGCGCGTAATGCCGAATATGCCCGCGCAAATCGGCCAGGGAATTTCATGCTACGCGCCCGAAAAGCCGCTGACGGAATCGGAACGCAAAACCGTGGAGGAAGTGCTCTCGGCAATAGGCGAAGTGATTGAAATAGAAGAATGCAGACTCGACGCCGTGACGGCTCTCTCGGGAAGCGGTCCGGGGTACATCTTCGAGTTCGCCGCGGCAATGATTGAGGGCGCAAAAGCCATAGGCTTCACGCAGGAAGAGGCGGTAAAACTAGTCGACAAAACAATGATTGGCAGCGCAATGCTGCTAGTGGAATCTCCCCTCTCGGCGGACGAACTCTGCAAAGCGGTCTCAAGCCCCGGAGGCACGACACTTGCGGGACTTGACGAACTCAAAAAGGCAAACTTCAGAGAGACGGTGCGCAAAATGCTCGTCGCCGCACGGGAACGCTCGCGCGAACTCTCAAAACTCTAATATCGCCATAAAAACGCTTGACAAAGCGGCGTTTTTACGACTTTATCTGCAAAAACAACCCCAATTTACCCCATCAGTATTTATGAAGAAGATTACATTACCAATACTCGCGGCGCTTGCCGTATCGGCGTGCTCGGTCGTTTCCGAAGACGAAATCACAGTAAATTCCGAACCCCAAGGCGCAGTCGTGCTGCTCAACAACGAAGTTGTAGGCGTGACACCCGCAACGCTTTCGCTCAAGAAAGATGGCGTTTACGAGTTGACGCTCGTCAGAGAGGGCTACAAAGACCTCAAGACGACAATCTCGCCGATGGGCACGAACGATTTTGTAAAATTCGGTCTCTTGGCGGACGCAGGCTACTACAAGCAGCTCGTTGTCGGCAAGAACGACTTGAAACCCGCCTTCCTGCCCGCCTACAAGGGAACGAAAGCCTTTGAAGATATGCAGAAAAATATCGACAAGGCCGACCAGCTCAAGAAAGACGGAAAGATCTCCGCAAGCGAACACTCCTATATGATAAAGAAAATCGTCGAGTTCTACTCGGCAAAATAGGGGCTTGTTCAAATACGCCAAGAAAGGGACGCCCGACAACGGGCGTCTTTTTTTTGCGC
>DAVZIV010000242.1:0-2701 GCA_052273125.1 Candidatus Merdousia sp.
GACCTAATAATATTCACTGACAAAGCGGGGGAGATATTTCGCGGACGCGAAATCCGTCGCGCCAAACAATAAAAAAAGCGGTCGGAGACCGCTTTTGAGTAAAAAGTATGTTGTCTTATTATTAGAAGAACAAGCCCTTTGAAGAGGGGAGGAACGACTTGTTGTACGCATAGAGACTGCGGACATACTTGTCGGCTTCGGGGCAGTTCGGGAACGAAAGCGCCGCGGGATTGTACGTCAAGTCCCTGTTGGGGAAGTTGATGGCAATCATGTTCAGCAGGCACATTTCGGTAAACGGAGCGGCGTAGTCGAAGTTTGCGTTGGGCTGTTTGCCTGCAATGCAGGCGTCAATCCACTCTCTGACGGGGTTGCCTTCGTACTTGGCGCGTTCGATTGTCTTCGGCGCGAGGCTTGCAAGCCCCTTTGCTCTGGCGTCCTTGAGCATATCGCGCATCTTCTCTTTCGGGTAGACAAACGTCGTGCCGGCGCTGGAGTATTCATTTGTGTGAACGGTGCACTTGGAGCCTACAATGAACGTGTCGTTTGCATTCTTGGGGTTCTTGATGTATTCGTCGTCAACGCCCTTGATGTGATCGGGCTTCCTGCCGCCGTCGTACCAGTGAATCTTGATTTTGCCGCCCTTGCCGCGCTTGTTGACGAAGGTCATTTCCGCGGAGGAGGATTTCGGCCAGCTGTAGCTGTTGAAAGGCGTGGAGTTCGCCCTTACCGATACGGGGAAGCCGAGGTCGAATGCCGAGTAGGGGGCGTCGAGGAAGTGGCAAGCCATATCGCCGCAAGCGCCTGTACCGTAGTTGCGCATGCCGCGCCATTTGAAGGGAATGACTTCGTGGCTGTAGGGCTGATAGGGGGCAACGCCGAGCCACAATTTGTAGTCGAGCGAAGCGGGGACCTTTTCGCCGATGGGCATTTTGAGGTCTCCCTGAGGCCAAATCGGGCGGTTTGTCCAAATGTAGATATCTTCGATTTCGCCGATGATACCGGCTTCGTACCATTCCCTAATCATGCGCCAGCCTTCGTTGGTGTGGCCCTGATTGCCCATCTGGGTGATGACGCCCGCTTCGGCGGCGAGTCTCTTAAGCTCTTCGGCTTCCCAGATTGTGCGGGTGAGAGGCTTTTGGCAAATACGTGTTTGCCGTTGGCTATTGCCCATGCGGAAATGGGGTAATGCATGTGGTCGGGTGTCGAAACGGTTACGCCGTCGATTTTGTCGCCCATTTTGTCGAACATCACGCGGTAGTCCGTGAAGAAGGGAACGTTGGGGAACTGCTTGATTGCCTTCGACGCGCGGTTCTTGTCGACATCGCACATTGCGACAACGTTTACGTTGTCTGCGTCTTTAATGTAGTTGAAAATGGCGTAGCCCATACCGCCCGCGCCGATTACGGCAATGTTCATTTTGCCGTTGATGCCCTTTACGCGTTTCGTCGCGCAGGAGGGCAAGAACATCAAACCGCCCATGGCGGCAGTACCCTTGATGAAGTCTCTTCTTGTAATCATTTGTCTTTACCTTTTGTTTTCGTTGTTAAAAAAAATAGGCTACCGAATGTTGGAGGGCGGTATGCGGCGCTTGCGGGAATGCACCCGCTTACGGCTCAAATTCCGCTCGGCAAATATCCGAACACCGCATTACATCATCTGCAAAAAAGGCGCACGGTCAAGATTATTTTGGCTCTTTCAAATCGTTTTACTCAAAAAATTGAGACTTTGCGCAGGTTTGCTTTGGTGCCGGCGGGCGGGGTTGTGCAAATCGGGCTTGTCGGCGTCAAAATAGTGTTGAGATTTTTTTGCGCGGTAGTAAAGTTTCGGCGTTAATTATGATATTTTTTATTCTGACAGTATTTTTCACCCTTTTCATATCGTCCGTCTGTTCAATGTTTGAGGCGGTCGTGCTGGGGACGAACGGCATAGAGATTGAGGCTCTGAAGAAAATTTCGCAAAACAGGGGTGTCATATTGGAAAATATGATTGCCGACATAGACAAAACCACGTCTTCCATTCTGACGGCAAACACCATTGCAAACAC
This sequence comes from Candidatus Merdousia sp., assembly GCA_052273125.1. Lineage (GTDB taxonomy): Bacteria > Verrucomicrobiota > Verrucomicrobiia > Opitutales > Intestinicryptomonadaceae > Merdousia. The sequence goes on from DAVZIV010000242.1 coordinate 2,045, forward strand.
TTTCGGCGCGACTCTCGCGGGTGCGCAGTTTGCAAGTCTCTTTGACGTTTCGGGTATCTATTCGTATTCGTTTCCCGTACTGATGACGGTTTCCATTCTCTTCTTTTCGGAAATCCTGCCCAAAAACATCGGCATTAGGTACAGGGGAACTCTCCAACGGTTCATAGCGTACCCGCTGTACTGGCTGTGTTTGGTGATGTCGCCGCTCGCCGCCGCGGCGGCGTGGGTGATAGGCAGAATTTTGCCCAAAAAACGCCCCCGCAGAATGGGCAACGACGAAATCATTATGCTTGCCGACAGGGGGCAGAAAGACGGCATAATCACCTCGCAGGAGCGCAACCTCATTGCCAATTCGCTCTCGCTCGGCGACGTCAACGTGTCCGAAATTATGACTCCGCGCACGGTAGTTTTCGCCCTCGATTCCGAAATGACGGTTGAGCAGGCGTTCAAGATTTCGGGCGGCTTGAAATTTTCCAGAATGCCCCTCTTTAAAGACACCATAGACAACATTTGCGGCGTTGTCAGGCGGCGCGAAATCATAACCGCAGTAGCCGAAGACAAAATGAACATATCTCTTGCGCAGCTTGCCGCTCCGGCAATGTTCGTGCCCGAAAACGGCAGCGCGCTTGCGGTTTTGCGCCAGATGATAAAGCGCCA
>DAVZIV010000243.1:0-2695 GCA_052273125.1 Candidatus Merdousia sp.
CGCCCGCAAGGGAATCATCACGCCCGAGATGGAATACGTCGCCCTGCGCGAAAACACCGCGCTTGCAAACGGCGTTGAGGACAAGATGTCCGCCGATGCGCCGCGCAATTCGCTTTTCGTGCAGCACTCGGGTTCTGAGGGGGCGTTCTCGGCGGGCGGCGAAATAACGCCCGAATTTGTAATGCGCGAAATCGCCCGCGGCCGCGCGATAATTCCCGCCAACGTCAACCACGCCGAGCTTGAGCCTGCAATCATAGGCAGGAATTTTTTGGTGAAAATCAACACAAACATAGGCAATTCCTCGATGGCGTCTTCAATCCCCGAGGAGGTCGAAAAGATGTTGTGGGCGCTCAAATGGGGTTCGGATACCCTTATGGATTTGTCCACGGGCGCCGACATTCACGAAACGCGCGAATGGATTATCCGCAACTGCCCGACGCCCGTCGGCACCGTCCCGCTGTATCAGGCGCTTGAAAAAGTCGGCGGCATTGCCGAGGAGCTTTCTTGGGAAATCTACCGCGATGTGCTCATTGAACAGGCGCGTCAGGGGGTTGACTACTTTACAATCCACGCGGGCGTTCTGCGCGAATTCATTCCCGCGGCGGCAAGCAGAATGGCGGGCATTGCCTCGCGCGGCGGCTCGATAATGGCAAAGTGGATTCTCGCCCACAACGAGGAAAACTTCCTCTACACCCACTGGGACGAAATCTGCGAAATTGCCGCCGCCTACGATGTGTCGTTCTCCATCGGCGACGGTCTGCGCCCAGGGTCAATAGCCGACGCCAACGACTCCGCCCAGCTCGGAGAGCTCAAAGTTCAGGGCGACCTCACGCGCCGCGCTTGGAATTTCAACGTGCAGGTTATGTGCGAGGGCCCCGGGCACGTCCCGATGCAGATGATTGCCGAAAATATGCGCCACCAGCTCGACTGGTGCGAGGAAGCGCCGTTCTACACGCTCGGGCCGCTCGTCTCCGACATCGGCGCGGGCTACGACCACATCACCGCGGCAATAGGCGCATCAATCATCGGCTGGCAGGGCACTTCCATGCTCTGCTATGTAACGCCCAAGGAACACTTGGGGCTGCCCGAAAAGAACGACGTGCGCGAGGGGGTTGTGGCGTTCAAGCTTGCCGCCCACGCCGTCGATTTGGCAAAGGGTCACCCCGCCGCCCAGTACCGCGACAACGCAATGAGCAAGGCGCGCATAGAATTCCGCTGGGCAGACCAGATAAACCTTTCCCTCGACCCCGAAAAGGCGCTGCTCTTCCGCAAAATGAACGACAAGAACTTCTCGATGGAAAGCCCGCAGGAGGAGCATTTCTGCTCGATGTGCGGTCCGAAGTTCTGTTCGATGCGCGTTTCGCTGGACATTATGCGGCAGTTCCAAAAGAAGGGCGCCGAGGTTAACAAACAATCGGAATAGCCATGGATTTTCCGACGCCTGCGCAGAAAATATTTTTCAAAGGGTACAACTGTGCCCAGTCGGTCTTTGCGGCGAACGCTCAGCGCTTCGGCGTGGGCGAAACCGCCGCGCTGCGCATAGCTGCGGGAATGGGCGGGGGAGTCGGCAGAATGCGCGAAGTTTGCGGCGCGTTTTCGGCGTGCGCAATGCTTGCGGGGCTTGCCCAAAACGCCGACACGCCCGAAGCCCGCGCGGCGGTGTATGCGTTCGTGCAGAATATGGCGCGGGAATTCAAGGCGCAGGCGGGCTCCATTATTTGCAGGGAAATTCTCGAACTCGGCGGCAATCAAAATTCCGCTCCCTCGCCCGACGCGCGCACAGCCGAATATTACAAAAAGCGCCCGTGCGCGAGGATTGTCGGCATTGCCGACGAAATAGCGGCAAAAATCGGCTCTTAGATGCCGAATTTTTTGCGAAAAAACTCAAGGCAATGCGCAAAAAAACGCCGAAGATTTTTTCGGCGTTTTGCTTTTTTTACAGCTTGGCGCAACTGCGGCGGCACTTTGAACTGTTGCGCTTTTGCGGTGGCTTTTTACGCTTCCGCGCGGATTTCGTAAACGCGGGCGTATTTGTCGCCGTTGGTGGCGAGCAGGTCTATGCGCAGTGCCTTCGCCCCGACGGGCGTAAACTTGCACTCCACGTTGCGCAGATAGTTGCCGCGGACTTCGGCGAGCGTCTTTTGCGAGCCGTCGGGCAGAATTGCCGTGATATTGAAATCCTTGACAAGCTCGGGCTGCGGCGCGCGAATCATGAAATTTTTCATGTCGTAGAGGCAGCTCGTCTGGTCTATGCGGCGCGTGCCGCTGTCGAAATTAAGGCGCACCGAGGAGATTTTTTTTGCTCCGCCGAAGTCGAGCATTATCCACGGTTTCGAGGAAATTTCGGCAAGCCAGCGGTTGGCGTTTTCGCCGAGCGCGTCGAACTGCACGCCCGATATTACGTTTTCGGGGCGCGAGCCCAGCGCCGAAGACGAAGCCGTGATTTTCGCGCCTCGGGCGGCGTCTCTTGCGTCTGTGTTGCGAACGTCGAGAATCGTCTGTCCCGCGCGCAGCAGGCGCTGTTTGAGTTCGCCCAAAAGCTTTTTGTCGGCGCGCAGTTTAGCCGGATAGATTGAATTTTTCGCGCACATTGCAGCCGCCGCGCCGACAGCCTGCCCGCCGACGGCGCAGGTGAGCATTATGCGCGTTGAGCCGAACGCCACGTGCGAGCAGCTTATGTCGCGCCCCGCCATCA
>DAVZIV010000244.1:0-2693 GCA_052273125.1 Candidatus Merdousia sp.
GCCCCTTCCCCTTTTTGGGAGCGGGGGCAACGAGGTTGTCTCCGCCGAAGCTTATGCGCATTTTTTCAACCTCTTCCGCCGCCTGCTTGTGCCCCCTCGCCGCAGCAGCCGAAAAATATCTAAACGCAGTGCGAATGTCTTTGGGAACGCCCGCACCCGACGCGCTCGCAACTCCCAAGTAGTACAGCGCCTCGACGTTTCCGTTGATTTCGGCTGCGTTGTGCCAAATTGCAACCGCTTTTTTGGGATCGGGCGCAACGCCGTCGCCCGTAAAATAACACAGCCCCAAATAAATCTGCGCGGGCGCGTACCCCTGCTCTGCGGACGCCTTCCACAATTCAAAGGCTTTTTTGAGGTCTTTTTTTGCCACACCCTCGCCCTTTGCGTAGGCGAACGCCAAGTTGTTTTGCGCCCTCATGTTGCCCTGCTCGGCAGACTTGCTCCACCAGAACGCGGCGGTTTGAATGTCGGGAAGAACGGCTATGCCCTTGCAGTACGCGTTGCCGAGCATATATTGCGAAGCCTCTTCGCCGCGCTTTGCCCCCTCCGTCCAAAACTCGACCGCCTTTGGAATGTTGCGCTCAACGCCCTTGCCCGTGTAGTACATTGTGCCCAAGTTGGTGAACGCCTTTGCGCAGCCGCCGCGCGCGGAGCGATTCCAGCACGATATTGCTATTTCGTAATTGGGGATAATTTTTCCGCCGTCGCCGTCGGCGTAGTATTCGCCGAGCTCGTTGAGGGCGATTGGGTCTCCGGCTCTGGATTTTTCCAAAAGTTGCTTGTAGTCGGCGGCGGAAGCGCTCAGTGCAAAAATCGACGCCAAAATCAGGGTAAAATATTTCATACAAAAAAACAGATAAAGTTAAAATCGGGTTTATCAATCCTTTATTTTTTGCGGAGCTTTTTTATTTGGTCGCGCAGGACTGCCGCCTTTTCAAAGTCGAGCTTTTCGGCTGCGGCGAGCATCTGCTCCGTGAGTTCCTTTATGACCGCGGCGCGTTCGCTTTCGGGACGCGCGGCGATTGCGGCGAGCTTGTCCTCCTTCTTGACGAGCGAAGGCTGTACTGGGCGCGCGACGGTTCGCGGAACGATGCCGTGTTCGGCGTTGTATTGGCTCTGGATTTGTCGGCGGCGCGAGCACGTCTCGAGTGCGGTTTTGAGCGAACCTGTCATATTGTCGGCGTAGAGAACGACCCTGCCTCCCGCGTGTCTGGCTGCGCGTCCCGCGGTCTGAATGAGGCTTGTGGCGCTGCGCAAAAAGCCCTCTTTGTCGGCGTCGAGAATGCACACGAGCGAAACTTCGGGCACGTCGAGCCCCTCGCGCAAAAGGTTGACGCCCACAAGCGCGTCGAATTCGCCCAGACGCAGACGCCGCAGGATTTCCACGCGCTCTATGGCGTCGATGTCGGAATTGAGATACTCGACGCGCAGCCCCTTTTCGGTGAGGAAATCCGCTATGTCTTCGCTCATTCGCTTTGTCAGCGTGGTTACGAAAACGCGCTCTTTGCGCTTTGCCGCGGCAACGATTTCGGCGGCACAATCCTCCACCTGCCCCTTGATCGGGCGGACAATCATTTCGGGGTCGAGCAAGCCCGTGGGGCGGATAATCTGCTCGGCGATGACGGCGCTGTTCTGCGTCTCGAACTTGGCGGGCGTCGCCGAGACGAAAACGGTCTGCCCCGTCAGCCCGTCGAATTCGGTCGGCAGCAGCGGGCGGTTGTCGAGGGCGCTCGGCAGACGGAAGCCGTATTCTATCAGGCGCTCCTTTCTGGAGCGGTCGCCGTTGTACATTCCGAATATCTGCGGGTATGTCACGTGGCTTTCGTCGATGAACAAAACGGCGTCTTTCGAAACGAAGTCAAGCAGGCACCACGGGCGCGAGCCTGCGGGTCTGCCCTCGAGATGGCGCGAGTAGTTTTCGATGCCCGTGCAGAAACCCGTTTCGGCAAGCAAATCCAAATCCTGCTCGGTGCGCATGCGCAGGCGCTGCGCCTCCAAAAGTTTGTTCTGCCTTTCAAGCTCCGAAACGCGCAAATCAAGCTCAGCGCGGATTGCAGGCAGAGCCCTTTCAAGCTTTTCCTTCGGGGTTACAAAACCCGTTGCGGGATAGAGGTCGAAGCGGTCAAGGCGCGACAAAACCTCGCCCGTGAGCGGGTCTATTTTCTTCAGAGAGTCTATTTCGTCGCCGAAAAACTCCACGCGCAGCGCGGTGTCGAGATACGCGGGAAACACGTCCACAACGTCGCCGCGCACGCGGAATATCCCGCGCGAAAAGGCAACGTCGTTGCGCTCGTAGCTGACGGTGACGAGCGATTCCACAAATTCCGAGCGCGAAATTTCAAGCCCCTTGCGCAGGGGAATCATCAGCTTTTTGAAGTCGTCGGGAGAGCCGAGCCCGTAAATGCACGAAACCGTGGCAATAACTATGACATCGCGGCGCGAAACGAGCGAAGACGCCGCCGATATGCGCAGCTTTTCTATTTCGTCGTTTACGGCGGAATCCTTTTCTATGTAAGTGTCGGTCTGGGGAATGTAGGCTTCGGGCTGGTAATAGTCGTAATAGCTGACAAAGTATTCAACGGCGTTTTCGGGGAAAAACTCCTTGAACTCGGCGTAAAGCTGCGCGGCGAGCGTCTTGTTGTGAGAAATTATCACCGCGGGGCGGTTCAGGCGCGCTATGACGTTTGCCATCG
>DAVZIV010000245.1:0-2678 GCA_052273125.1 Candidatus Merdousia sp.
CGCGCTCTACAATATGCTCGGCGTTTCGTGCGCGTGCGTCTACGCCGACCAGTCGGCGCGCGAAAAGAAGCTCGCCTACGCCGCCGACATCACCTACGGCACTTCCAGCGAATTCGGTTTCGACTACTTGCGCGACAATTCCATGACGGTTTCCGCCGACGAAAAGGTTCAGTGCGGCTTCTTTTACGCGCTCGTTGACGAGGCGGACTCAATCCTCATAGACGAGGCTCGCACGCCGCTGATAATTTCCGGCGAAGACGAAGACTCCTGCGATCCGTTTACGCCGCTGCTGGGCATTGTCGAAAAAATAACAGCGGCGCAGAATGCGCTATGCCTTTCGCTGATGTCGGAATTCAAAAAATCGGAGGTCTCGGGAGCGCCCGAATATTGCAGGCTATACCAAGTCTACTGCGGCGCGCCGCGCAGCAGGGCGTTTGCTGTCGCAATGCAAAATCCCGCGCATCGCGCCAAGCTCGAGGAGCTTAAAACGCGCTACTGCGCCGACTGCAACAAGGTGGAGGCGCACGCGCTAAAGGGCGAATTGTTCTACGTTGTGGACGAGCTTTCAAAGACGGCGGCGTTTACGGAAAAGGGGCAGAATTTTCTCTCGAAATCCGGCGGCAAGTTCACCGTTCCCGACATCGATTTTCAGACCGCCAAAATAAACGCCTCAGGGTTTTCGGCGGAGCGCAAGTCCGAAGAGCTTGCGCGCGTGCGTTCCGAATACGCCGAAGTTTCGCGCAGGATTTTCGCGCTGAATACGCTTCTACAGGCGTACGCCCTCTACGAGCGCAACGTGGACTATCTTGTAAAAGACTCAAAAGTCGAAATCATAGACCAAAACACGGGGCGCGTTCTCGAGGGGCGTCGTTGGGAGAACGGTTTACATCAGGCAATGGAGGCGAAGGAGCGCGTTGTAATGGAGGGCGAAAGCGCGACATACGCAACAATAGGGCTTCAAAACTATTTCAAGCTCTACCCGAATCTTGCCGGTATGACTGCCACTGCGATGAGCGAGGCCGACGAGTTTCGCGAAATCTACGCAATGAAAGCCGTCAAAATTCCGCCGAACAAGCCCTGCATGCGCCGCGAACTTCCCGACCTTGTTTTCCCGACGCGCCGCGAAAAATTCAACGCAATAGAACGCGAAGTACGCGCGGCGAAAAAACGCGGGCAGCCCGTGCTTGTCATTACTGATTCCGTGGAGGAATCGGAGGTGCTTTCGCGAATGCTGCAGATGCGCGGAATAGCGCACGCAAAACTAAACGCCGTCAACGACGAGCAGGAGGCGCGCATAATTGCCCGCGCAGGACAGCTCGGCACAATCACCATTTCGACAAATATGGCCGGGCGCGGCACCGACATAAAATTGGGCGAGGGCGTCGAGGCGCTCGGCGGGTTGTTTGTCATCGGCACGCAGCACAGCGCAAGCGTCCGCGTGGACCGCCAGCTTGTCGGGCGTTGCGCGCGTCAGGGCGACAGGGGAATGAGCCGCTTCATAATATCGTTTGAAGATTCGCTCTTTAGAATGTACGCCGATGTGTCTGCGCTAAAACGCCGTATGAAAGCGCAGTATTCCGCGGGCACGGGGTTCGTGATTGGGCGCCTCGGCAAAATTGTGGAGGCGGCGCAAAAAAAGGCGCAGGGCTACAATTTCGAGGCGCGCAAGGACTTGCTCAAGCTCGATATGCCGATGAACAGACAGCGGGCGATAGTCTATTCAATGCGCGACGAAATACTTTCGGCTCGGCAGCCCGCGGATGTTCTGCGAGACTCTCTCGTGCGGCGCTTTGCCGAACTTGTAAAGACGCATTTCGGGCGCGGCGGCTTCGGGGAAAATTCCGAAAACACCGAGGAGTTCGCCGCGGCGCTCGCCCCCGCTTTCGGATTTCGAGTCCCACGCGAATTTCTCGGGGTACAGAACGCCGATTCGGTTTGCGCAAAATTGGATTCCGCCCTTGACGGCGCGCTGGAAAATCCGATATTCAAAGACTCCGAGTTCGTCCGTGCGCTTATGCTGCACCACATAGACGCGGCGTTCCGCGAGCACCTCCAGCGGCTCGACTACCTTCGCGAGGCAATCTATTTGCGCTCGTACGGGCAGCGCGACCCGTTTCAGGAATTCGCGTTCGAGGCGTACAATTCCTTTAGCGAATTTTACGCCGCCTACTGCGGTGCGCTCGCCGCGGCAGTTTTCGGTTCGCCCGAAAACGCCGAAACCGATTCGTCTTCGCCGGCGGTGTCGGTTTCCGCGCCGCGCCTGCGCCGCAGACAAGGGCGTTGACATTTCGGTTCAAACCGTCTTTTATGGGGCGGTTGATTTTACATTTGCGTTTTTGCAAAAAGGCGCGCCGCAAAATATGAAAGATTAAAAAATGTCTCAATTTATTACTGGTGAACATATATTGTTGGTAGGCTCACTAATGCTGATATTCAGCATTTTTTTGGGTCGCGCGGGGCACCGCTTCGGGCTGCCGTCGCTGCTGCTTTTCATTGCCGCGGGTATGTTTATGGGCTGCGACGGGCTCGGAATCAGGTTTGACAACCACGACGCCACACAGTTTGTCGGAATACTCGCCCTCAGCGTAATTCTTTTTACGGGCGGTCTCGACACCAAAATTTCGTCCATCGCCCCAGTATGGAAGGCGGGCGTTGTCTTGGCGACGCTCGGCGTGGCG
>DAVZIV010000246.1:0-2667 GCA_052273125.1 Candidatus Merdousia sp.
AGGCGCAGACGCCGCCGCAAAGCCTGTTTCCGACTTCGACGCAATAATTTCGCGCATAAAGGCGGCGCAAAAATCGGGCGACAAAGCCGCGATTCTCGCCGAGGCAAACCGCGCGGTTTCGGAGCGCCCCGAATCGCCCGAAGCGTGGACATTCATGGCAAAGGCCTACGAATTAAACGGCAGGCCCGACAGCGCCGAACTCGCCGCGAACGAGGCATATCTGATTTCCAACGCCCCAAAAGAGGCCCTCTTTTTGTTGGAAATTTTGCAAAAAGACGCAAATTCCGAAAACTTCAGGGAAAAAGCGCTGTCTTTCTTCGGGAGGTACAACACGGCGGACTTCGCCTACTTTGCGGCTCTCGCGCACGAAGCGGCGGGAGAAAAAGCCAAGGCGCAAAGCTGCTTTAAAAAATTCCTCGAAGAGGGCGAACCAAAAGACGCCGAACGCGTCCGCCGCGCCGAAAAATTTTTGCAAAACAAGTAATTTTTGCACGCACAGCAAATGCCCAAAATAAAACAGTCCTGCATAGACGAAATCCGCAACAGAATACCGATAGAGCAAGTCATTGGCGACTATGTATCCCTGAAAAAAAGCGGCTCAATCTACAAGGGGTTAAGCCCGTTTTCAAACGAGAAAACGCCGTCGTTTACGGTCAACCCCGAAAAGCAGTTCTACTATTGCTTCAGCACAAGTCAGGGCGGCGACGTGTTCAAATTCATCGAGACGGTCGAAAACCTCAACTTCGCCGAAGCCGTCGAATTTCTGGGCAAAAAATACGGCGTACAGATAGAGTACGACAACAACGGGCGCGACGCGGCTCTCCAAAGCATAAAAAAGCAGCTGCGCGATATGCACGAGCTCGCCGCGGCGTGGTTTAGCGAACAGCTTTTCGCCGACAACGAACAGGCTGCGGCAATCCGCAAATACTGGGTCGAAGAGCGGAAAATGTCGCTCGACGACGCCAAGGAACTGCGCATAGGCTACGCGCCCGACAATTCCGCGGGGCTCAAAAAGCTGATATTCGGCGCGGGGTTCAGCCTTGCCGCCATTGCCGATTCGAGCCTTTTTGTTGCGCGCGAGGGCGAGCGCAACATTGCCAACTTCCACCCCAAATTCAGGGGCAGGCTAATGATTCCCATCTGCGACATTCAGGGACAGGTCATAGCGTTTACCGCGCGCAAAACCCGGTTCACCCCCGACACCCCAGCCGAGAGCGGCAAATACGTCAATTCGCGCGAAACCGAAATCTTCAAAAAAAGCAACGTAGTCTTCAACATAAACAAGGCAAAACCCTTCATAAAAGAGAAGAACTACTGCGTGCTTGTGGAGGGGCAGATTGACGCAATGAAAATGTATACGGCGGGAATAAAAAACACCGTCGCGACTCAGGGGACGGCGCTGACCGACAACCACCTTTCGCTGATAAAGCGCTTTTGCGACAAAGTCGTGCTTCTCTACGACGGCGACAACGCGGGAATCGGCGCGAATATGAAGGCGGTGTCGATGTGCATAAAGCACGAGCTTGAACCGACCGTCGTGCCCCTGCCCGAAGGCGAAGACCCTGACTCTTTCATAGACACCTACGGCGCGGAAAAAATGCGCGACATGGTTGAAAACGGCAAAAAGACCGCCGTGAGCTTCGCCGTCAAAACGCTCCTGTCGAAGGCGGGGGAGCTCTCGCCGCAAAAAAAGGGCGAAATAGAGTTCAAAATTTTTGAAATGCTGCAAAACTGCAATTCGGCGGTAATCCTCAACGAGTACCTGCGCGAGCTTTCGGCAAATATGGGCGAAAGCTTTGTATCCGTCGCCGACGACTACGCAAAATTCGCCCAGAAAATGCAGAATATGCCGCGCAATTCTCCCGAAGTTCAGACTTTCGACGACTCCGCCGAAGAAAAGCATGTGATTTCGAGCGTATCGGCGGACACCCTCTACATAGCCCTGCACTACCCCGAAACCGCCGAACCGCTGTCGCGCGCAGTACATCCCGAATGGCTCGACAAAACAAAGCTCTCCTCCGTAATTTTGGGCAAACTTTTGGCGATGTATTCGGAGGGAATAGACTTCGACCCCAAACGCCTCGACGAATATTTCGACAACGAAAGGGAGCGAAACGCTGTCTATAAAATATTGGCGAACCCGAAATTTTTAATTGAAAATCCCGCAAAATATGCGAATGATTGTATCAAGACAATTTATAAGAATTACATAGAGCGCGAAATCAAGCAGACTACCCGAGCCCTCGCAGACCCCTCCGTGGACGAGGCCGCTAAGGTTGCGCTGCTTAAGAAAGCGGTCGATTTGAAAAAAATGTCTTTAAAAGCCCCGATTCGGATTGAGGAAAAATAAAAAAAATTAGTATGGCATCAAAACCCAAAACAACTAAAACGTCTGCAAAGCCCTCCAAAATTTCCGCTGCAAAACCTGCGGAAAGTTTGCAAAAAGCAAAAGTTTCAAATCAAAAGCGACAACCCGTTGCAGTAAAAAAGACGCAGCCTCCTCAAAAAAAACCCGTTCAGGCAAAGGCAAAACCGCAGGTTCAAACAAAAAAGCCCGCGCAGGTGAAGCCCGTGAAACAGAATACACAGGCAAAGCCGTCGGCACAGGCAAAAAAGCCCTCGGCGGCAAAGACCGTTGCATCGAACGCAAAAGCTTCCGCCGTTAAA
>DAVZIV010000247.1:0-2653 GCA_052273125.1 Candidatus Merdousia sp.
GGATACGCCCTGCAGGTTCTCGCCCGCGCCCGCGATTTTGAGGCGGGCTATATCCGCAGCTTCGATTTTTCTACAGACAAATACATATCGGTGCGCCTTGCCTAATTTTGCGGCTTCGGCGCTTTCAAACAGCGGCATTCCGTTCCAATCCGACGGAAAATGCCTCGAGAAAACTACAAAAAAACGGACGTCCGAAATCCTCCGCGCGTCCGTTTATTTTTTGCCCCACGTTCTATTTGAACGACTTTTTGTAGATGTCTGCGCAGTCTTCAACGGAAAGATTTATTCTGTCGCTTGCGAATAGGAAGCCCATTGCGTCTTTTGCGTTTTTGGCGAATTTCGCAAATTCGTCGGGCGTTATGCCGTAGTCGGACATTTTCAAATTGTCGACGCCGCAGTCTCGCTGGAGTTTCTCCAATGCTACGAGGAAATCTTCGGGCTTGTCCGCATTTTTCATTCCCATAACCTGCGCCATTTTTACGAAGCGTTCGGGGCATGCGCCGCGCTCAATCCATTTCCCGAAATACGCAAGGCTTATCATAATCAGACCCGCGCCGTGCGGCAGCTGCTGATGGTAGGCGCTGAGAGCGTGCTCGAGCGAGTGCTCGCTCGTGCACGAACCTACCGTCATCACCATTCCCGAGAGCGAATTGCCCAGCGAGACGTGTTCGCGCGCCTCAAGATTTTTGCCGTTTTTGACGGCTTCGGGCAGATAGTGCGAAATATTTTCTATCGCCGCAAGCGCGTAGATGTCGCACATTGGGTTTGACTGCGAAGACACGTAGCCCTCCACGCTGTGGAAGAGGGCGTCGAAGCCCTGATACGCCGTGTATAGCGGCGGCACGGAAAGCGTAAGTTCGGGGTCTACAATCGAAAGCACGGGAAAGAGCGATTCCCCGAAAACCGCCGTCTTTTCGTTCGTCTGGGGGTTTGTTATCACGCCGCCAGCGTCGAGTTCCGAACCCGTCCCCGCAGTGGTCGAAATCGCCACGAGGGGCAGGGCGGGGCGGGCAAAGGGCTTTTTGCCGCCCGTGCCGAAGAGGATATAGTCCCACAAATCGCCGTCGTTTACGGCCATTGCGGCAATGGCTTTCGACGCGTCCATGACGCTGCCGCCGCCGAGGGCTATTATAAAATCGCAGCCGCTTTCGCGCGCCAGTTTTGCACCCGCCATAACGGTGTCCTTGAGCGGGTTTGCCTCAACCTTGTCGAAGAGAGTGCGTTTTACGCCGAGCTTTTCAAGCTGGCTTTCAAGCTCCTTCAGATACCCGTTTGCCCGTGTAGACTTGCCGTTGGAAATCACAACAAGCGCATTTTTCCCGGGCATTTTTTCTTCGGAGAGCTTCCTGAAAACGCCGCTGCCGAATACGAATTTTGCGGGAATGTGGTTTACAAAACTTTTCATTTTTTAGCCTTTGTTTGAATACAAAACTGTATCATTTAGACAGCAAATCGGAATATTCGGATTAAAAAAAAGCGCCGTTTTTGTCGGCGCGCGCAAATTTATTTTGCGTCTTTTGAATTTCTGAGTTCCTTCGGCACGGGGTTGAACATAAAAATGGGAATCAGAATGAACAGCCCGATAACCGTAAGCCCCAAAACGGCATACCCCGCGGCGTCGTGGACGAATCCCGAAATGGAGTCCGCGCCGTAGTTGTACGCCCAAATCGAAAGGAAAAGCGCCCTTAAAATATTGTTGAAAAACGCCAAAACCATAGACGAAAGCACGAGGGCCGCCTTCTTCCAAAACTTGTCTATGAACACCGCCGCAAGGAACGATCCCGCAAACAGGCACGCCGTCAGCGAGCGTATTCCGCTGCACGCCTCGGCAACGCCCACCGAACCCGTCGGGAAGTTTAGCGTATTTCCGCGTATTTCCACAATGAAGCCGACGTAGTCGAGAATGTTGTAAGTTATTTTCGCCACTGCCGAAAGCAGGCAGAGGCTTATTTTTTCCTCGGCGGTCTCGAAAAGCGGAACGGCAATCAGCCAAATAAAACACGGGAAAACAAACAGCTTTACAAAGTCGAGGCGCGCCCCGACTGGCGCGCGCGAACCGTCTATGGCGCGCGCCGACGCAAAATACGCCGCCGCAAAACAGAACCACACAATCCCGAACGTCATTACGAAAGTCGGGCCGCCGCGCTGCCCCGTCTTGAACAAAGCCGCCGCAAAGAGCAGTATTGTGCACACCGCGCAGAACATCATTGCGCCGAAGAACGCCGACACCGCCGCGGATTTCAATTTTCCCGATTTCCTGTCTTCGCCGAAATGCGAATTGAAAAACGCGGCTATTTTCTCCTTTCTGTCGAACACGACATACGCGGCAAACATCGGGGCGAGATAGCCGAATGTGTAGTCCATGCGGGTGTTCCACACGTCGAGGTTCATGTAGCAGACGAGCCCCAGCAGCAGTGCCGACGCCAGAAAGAGCGCCTTGGCGTCGAAAGGCAGTTTCAGAAAAGTCTTCATTTTTTCGGTCTTTCAAAAAGTGTTAGGTCGCCGAGCTTTTCGAGCAGCGCCTTCACGTCGGCGCGTCCGAGAATTTTGGAAATGTCCTCCGACGAATCAATCCTCACAAAGTACATTTCGGGCGAACTTGCAAAGAGTGTGGATTTCAGCCAAGTGATGGGATTGGGCACGTAGAGGTTTT
>DAVZIV010000248.1:0-2649 GCA_052273125.1 Candidatus Merdousia sp.
ATAACAGCCGAGAGCGTAATGGTTGGCGAGTTTTATAAATGAAAAGAGGGCAACAAAAGTTGTCCTCTTTTCTTGAGATAAAAAACTAAGCTTCTTTCACTGTCAAAGCGGCGCTGATTTTGCGGAAGCAAAATAGCCGCGCCACAAGATGGAAGCGCACCTGCGCCGCCCTCGCGCGTTTTTTTATTTTCGGAGAAGAATGGGGGCGGAGAGGGATTCCGCTGTCGGGGTGTTGAGCTTTTCAAGCTCGAGAATTTCTATGCGGTTTTCGCCCTTCTTCAGCAGCGCGGCGGGAATGTAAGAAGTGGTTATCGGGCCTGTGCTTTCATATCTGCCGACGAGGAAGCCGTTTACCCACAAGTAGCCGCGCACGCCGTCAACCTTTATATAAGTGTGTTCGGGGTTGTCCACATTGAGCGAACCTTTGAAAAATGCGGGGTAGTCAACGGCAGTGTCGGCTTTTTTCCAGTCGATTTTTTCGAGAGAGGAAAGGGGCAGGGAGTCAATCTGCCAGTTGTTCTGAAACTGCTGGGTCTTGTTCAAAACCAGACCTTCAAGCAATCCCTTTTTGTTGTCGGAAAGGCGCAGCCCGAAATTCACGCGCCCCATATTTTCAACGAGAATGTCGAGCGTGGCGCCCTCCTCCTGCGGAATGTTCAAAACGGCGCTTTGCTCCTTGTCGTTGCGCGTGATTACCGCCACGGTTTTGCCGTCGAGCTTCACCCAAGCGCGGTCGCGCAAGCCTCTGAGGGTAATCGGCAACGGGAAGGACTGTTTGCGCATATGCGTTCTGTAATTTATCAGGCCGTAAGGCTGCCCGAGTTCGTCCATGGAAACAGTGTAGGGCAGATTGACGGTTTTAGCCGAAAGGTTCTTGATGTTGCCCGAAAGTTCGGCGCACTTTTCAAAGGCGATTTTTCCGAACGCTTTCTTGACTGAGTTCGCGGGAACTTTGTACTTTGCCGCCTCGGGATTGTACTTGAGGAAAACCTTTCGGAAGAGGTCGTACTTGGGGGTGGTGTCGCCGGCCTCGGTGAGCATTGCGTCTACATCGTAGCTGGAGGCAAACGGAATGTAGTTGGGCGCGCCGGGGACATCAATCAGTCCTCCATTCATCAGCCCGAAATTCGTGCCGCCGTGGAACATATAGCAGCAGATGTGGTTGCCGTCAGCGAGGATTTCGTCAAGCTCTTTCGCCATCTTTTCGACGGGGCGCTTGCGCATTTTCTGCCCCAAACGCAGCCCCTGACCGACTCAAAATTCGCTAATCATGGCGGGCAAGTCGGGCTGGGCTTTTTTCATAAGCTCTATGTTTTGCGGAAGCGCCCAACCCGTCATGAGTGTCTTCCAAACGCCGTCGGGGTTTTGCGAATGTATGCGCTTGTCGGAGTCGCCGTCGGAAGTGTAGAGGATTCCCTTGAAGCCCGATTTTTCCACAATCCTGCGCAGCCGGTCTATGTATTCGACATCGTTGCCGAAAGATGCATAGCCGTTCTCAAGCTGGATAGCCACAATGTTGCCGCCGTTGTTGCAAAAATACGGCTTTGCCTCCTGCAAAATGCGCCCGAGATAGCGCTCGGTGTAGCGCATAAATTCGGGATTGCGCGAGCGCAGGCGCATATTCGGCTTGAGGTTCAGCCACCACGGCAGTCCGCCCATATCCCATTCCGAACAGATGTACGGGCCGGGGCGCAGCATTACTTTAAGCCCGAGATCCTGCGCCGTTTGCAGATACTCGCGCAGGTTCAAAATTCCCGAAAAGTCGAATTCGCCCTCGCGCGGCTCGTGGGCGTTCCAAGCGCAGTAGGTGGAGACCGTGTTCAGACCGCAGGCGCGCAGCTTTTCGAGGGAGTCGCGCCAGTATTGCGGCATAATGCGGAAGTAGTGGACTTCGCCGCAGAGCAGCTGGACGGGCTTGCCGTCTATGTACACGCCGCTTTTATCGACATGCGCCGTGCCCTTCTTTTCCGCGTTTGCCGCCTGCGAGTTGCACGCCGACACCGAAGCCAACAGCAGTGCGGCTGTCAAAATATTCGTGATTTTCTTCATTTCGATTTTTCGTTTTGTGTTTTGTGTTTTGTTCCCGTTCCAAGCCGACGCCGGACGGCATATGTTGGAACGAGTAAAATTTTCCGCGCCCAAATAGTCAATTTATTTATTACTTTACAGTGTAGTAGGCGCGCCCGCGCCGCAACCGCCGCATTGTTTGTTGGAATGCCAAAGCAGGGAACCGCCAGCGCCAAAATAGCGCCCGAAACGGAAGAATTTTGTTGAAATAAAGAGCAAAGGTGAAATGATGTAGGACAAGTATGAACAGGAGAAAATTTTTGACCGCAGCGCTTGTGTTCTTCGGAATGTCGACGGTCGGCGCGCAGGATATAAACATAACGGTAGAGGGCGACGCCCAGCGTTCCAACGTGCCGATTTACAGAGTCGCAATAGAGTCTTCGGATCCGGCGCTCAAAAGCTACGCCGAACGCGCGTTTTCAACCCACGGCAGCTATGTTTTGACGACGAAGAACAGGGCGCAGTTCGTCTTTTCCTTCGACAAAGTTTCGGAGCGTTCCGTAAAGGCATCAATCAAGGGCGCCGGTTCGGTGGAGCGCGTGCTCAACGGTTCGAATACGGTCAACGCCCTCTTGCGCGCCT
>DAVZIV010000249.1:0-2641 GCA_052273125.1 Candidatus Merdousia sp.
TGCAATACCCGCAATTTTGGCGTGCAAGTTTTTGTTCGTCGAAAACGCGCAGTTCGCAACGCATTTGCCCGCGCGCGCGGAACAAAAAATCCGGAGGCGAAAGCCCTCTACCGCGCCCCGCTCAAACGCTTTGCGCCGACGCTTCGCGCGTATCTTGTCGTGGCATTCATAGGCTCGTACGCGGCGTGGATATGGCTGCTGGTTTGGCTGCGCCACGTCTACCCGCCGACCGGCTGGGCGGCGGTGTTCGCATTGCCGCTGATAGTTTCCGCGCCTTTTGTGTTCCCGTGGTTTGCGGCTTTGCCGTTTATGCTGCCCTCCTCGCGCGAAAACGCGCCGAAGCGCCTTTTTAAATACGCCGCGCTTGCCGGTTTGTGGGTGGCGCTTGAATGGGTGCGCAGTTTCATTTTCACGGGCTTTCCGTGGCTGCCGCTTGGCAACAGCCAGTGGCTAAGACCCGCCGTTTTGCAGAGCGCAAGTTGGGGCGGCGTCTGGATTGTCTCGTTTACTCTGGTATTTTTCAACCTCGCAATAGCCGAGTATCTGTGCAGGATATTTATAATCCAGCGCGCGAAATTCCGCGGCGAGGGTGCGGGAATTTCGCGTATTTCCCCCGAATTTTACGCGGCGCTGCTGCTTATGCTCTCTGGAATGTGGACGTACATAGCAAATATGCCCCGCCCCGAAAATCTCCGCACGCTTTTCCGCGCGGGGCTTGTCCAGACCGACTGCGCCGGAATTCTGAAGTGGTCGCCCGAATCCGCCGACGAAAATATGCGGGCTCTGCGGCGGCTTTCGTCGGGGTTAAAAAAGGCGAATGCAGACGTAATTCTCTGGCCCGAAGCCGCAACGCCGCCGTGCTATCCCATAAACTTCGACGGAATGAAAGCGTGGGTTGAAAACACCGCGAAAGACCTGCGCGTGCCGTTGATAATAGGCAGTATGACATATGACAAAACATCAAAAACAGCCCAAAACGGTGTTTTTTACATTTCACCCGAAAACGGAATTTCAAAAGATTTCTACGCAAAAAAACACCTCGTGCCGTTCGGCGAATACGTGCCGAAACCGTTTTTCTTTCTCGGGAAAGTTGTGCCCGTCGGAAGAATGAAGGCGGGCGAATCCTCTGTGCCCATAACCGCGAAAATTGCGGGGGCAAACTACAAAATCGGCTCGATGATTTGTTACGAAGACGTGTTTCCGCAGATCGGCAGGCAGGCGGCAAACGCGGGCGCGGACATTCTCTTCGTCTGCACGAACGACTCTTGGTACGGGCGCGAAGCCGGCGCGTGGCAGCACGCATCGCACTCGGCGGTTCAGGCGGCGGCTCTGGGCAAGGTCATCATGCGCTCCTCAATAAACGGTCTCAGCGCCGTCTTCGACCAGTACGGCAGAATGCTGCCCGCCACGACAATGCAAAACGCCGAAGGCAAGACGTGGCGCGGGGAATCGCCTTCGCCCGAAAAACCGCTCGAGCTGCGCGACGAATTTTCCACGGCGCTCGACCCGCAGACCCTCAAGGCAAAGCGCGGCTCGCCCATGCTTGACGACTCGGGCTCGATATATTTCAGGGGTTGCGCGTTTGTCGACGTGAAAACCTATAAAAATTTCGACGGCCGCTCAACTTTCTATGCAAAATACGGCGACTGGGTTGCGTACCTTTCGGCGGCATTGGCGCTGGCGGGAATTCTTGCGGCCGCAAGAGCAAAAAAAGCTTGAAGATGCGCCGCGCGTTATTATACAAGCAGGCAGTTTTTTTATATGGCTAAGACTTCGCAAAAATTGGATTGGTGTAAAGTAAGACTCGGCAAGGATTTGAATTGGTGGGTCACCGAAACAAGCGACAACGTCAACTGGGACGTCGACGGCTTGAGCATTATAGACCCGCGTCAGGCGGCGCACATTCTCGACGCGCTCGACAGCCTCCGCCAATACGGCCTTGACGACACCATTGTGGAAAAAGCCTTCATTCCCTTCGCCATAGATTCAAGAATCGGCAACGACGGCATCAAGCTTGTCCGCAGCGACGAAACCCTTTTCGACGCCGAAGCCCAGCACCTCTTTCTCCTCCCCGACACGCTCGACGAAGAGCGTTCCCCCTACGCCGAATTTCTCGACCACATCACAAAGCTTCAGGTCAAAATGCTCAACGACACTTTCCATTTCGAGCAGGACTTGGAGGTTGACGACCTCGAGGAGCAGATTCGCGAAAAATACTCCAACGACTATATGGAGGGGCGCGCAATCCATTCCTTCATTGAGATAATAGACATTCTCGAGTACGTCCCCGCGGGTTATTCGCTTGACGATGTTGACGAAGACGACGGCAAGAAAAAGTCGAGCGAGGAAAACTATGACGAAATCGAGGACATCACCGAAGAGGAAATAGCCGAAGACGACACCATGAAGTGGGACGACGAAGACAATGACGCCTCCGATGACGACACCTACTACGAAGACGACACCTACTACGAAGACGACGACGATCTCGACGACGATTCCGACGACAAATTCTAACCCGCTGGGCGGGTTTCGTTCTTGTGGCGTGGTGATTTTTTGCTACCGCAAAAAATTCCCGCCACTTTGACAGTGAATATCATTCGTTCTTTTATGGGGATAGGCATATTTTGCGAACGCAAAA
>DAVZIV010000250.1:0-2620 GCA_052273125.1 Candidatus Merdousia sp.
TATCGGCGCGGGCGTCAATCCAGCCTTGGCGGACTTTCGGCAGCCCGCGCGAGGCGTCGAAATGGAAGGACTCGTCCGACCACATTCCGCAGGTGTCGTAAATGCGCACGGGGGCGTTGGGGCGGCACTGCCCCGTCGTTGCGTCGCGCGTGGGGGTGAGTTCCACTTCGGTAAAGCCTACCTCGACGTTGCCGCGTTTTATGTACGCCTTTTTGCGGCGCGGATTGTCAATAAACAAACTTTTTATATCCATTTTTATCGGTAAATGTTAGAAAAAATATTTTATCGACGCGCTCCAGTATGTGTGGTGCCCGATATTCTGCGAGAGATATTCGCGCGTGCGGTACGTCAGGAGCAGGTCGAACTGGAAAGAGGCGCAGGCGGCGGAAAGCCCCGCGACGGGCTCGAAGACGAACCATTCGGGAGAAACCGAATACGGGCTGTCGGCAAAGGCGTTGCCGTTGAGGGTGATGTCGTAGCCGACGAAGCGGGCAGTTGCGCCGCAGACGGCGTAGAGACGCAGCGTCTGTTCTCGGGAATCGTCCACGCGCACATCGGTGGAAGAGCAATAACCAACCCTGCCCGCGTCGAATGAAAACGGCAGCGCGTAGCCCGCGCGCAAAAGAAGCGACGCGTAGCCCTGAGTGAGCACGTTGCCCAAATCCGCGCCGCCTGAAACGAGCGCGTCGGCCGCAAAACCGCCGCCCAATTCTTCGCGCCAAACGCGCTGGGTATGCCTGTAGGAAAAGACGAAGCCGAATTCGTCGGCGAGCTGGTTTTCCCAGCCCTCTGGCATATCGAAATCGAACATTTTATGCCACTGGCGCTGCACGTCCTGCGCGTAGGAGTGCCGTCCGACAATCCCCATTGTTATCGCGGCACTGTCGAGGGAGTTCTTTGTGGCGGCGTGGGCGGCGGCGTTGACGTAGAGCCAGCCCGCGTAGGGTCTGTCGTCCGGCTGGGGGGCGGCAATGTGGATATCCTGCGGAACGAAGATTCCCTGCCCCGCGGAAACCGTCTGGAAAAATCGGCGTTCTTCGCCGCCGGAAATCAGGTCGAGGAGCATAAACTGCGGATAGTTCGCCCAAAAGTCGCGCCCGCTTTGCGTGTACTGGATTTTTATGCCGTTTGTGTAGTAGCGGTCGGAAAAGCCTATATCGTTTTCCGCAAAAATCGAGAGTGCGGCGTATTGCGAGGAAAAAGCCGACGACATCGAGAGCAGAAATATTGACAATGGGGCTAAAAATTTCATAGATACTTTCAATATGCGGATAACAGCTGGATATGCAAGAGGAATTTTGCTCAATTCGCCGACATCGTCGGCCACGCGACCCGCGACCGACGCCGCGCGTCTGGCGCTGTTTTCGTCGCTGGGCGAAACCGTGGAGGGCGCGCGCGTTTTGGACATTTTTGCTGGCACGGGCGCATACGGGCTTGAAGCCGTCAGCCGCGGCGCAAAAAGCGCCGTTTTTGTGGAAAACGCCCCGCAGGCGTTTGCGGTTCTCAAAAGCAATATCGCGCTTTTAAA
This sequence comes from Candidatus Merdousia sp., assembly GCA_052273125.1. Classification (GTDB taxonomy): domain Bacteria; phylum Verrucomicrobiota; class Verrucomicrobiia; order Opitutales; family Intestinicryptomonadaceae; genus Merdousia. The sequence goes on from DAVZIV010000250.1 coordinate 1,529, forward strand.
GAAGACGTGCCAAGCGCGGATGACGCCGATAATGTCGGACGCACTCAAATGTTCGCGCCTCGCCGAAATGCAAAATTTCGATTTTGTCTTCGCCGACCCGCCTTATGCGCTTTTGCAAAACAAAAAATTTTCGCAAAAGCTATACGCGCTGTTTTGCGATTTGGCGAAATCGGGGGGCAACCATAATGCTTGAAGCCCCCGCCGAATACGAAATTCCAGAGGAATTTGCCGCGGAATTTACCCTTGTAAAGCGGCTGGGCAAGAAATCTAAAGGCAAGCCGTCTCAGTTGATTTTCACAGCGGCGCGGCAGGCGCAATAAATACGTTTTCAAAGTCGCGCCCGAATGCGCCTGTCCGCCCCGCGCACGACCCCCTAAAACAAGTCTGCGCACAAGTTTTGCGCGCCAAAGTTTAATAAAAGACGCATTCCGTTCGGCTGTAAAATGCGCGGGAGGCGGCTTTGCGCAAAAAAGCGCCGCTTTTAGTCTGCGGCGCAAGTGCTGCGGTTTTTTTGAATTTTTTAAAGCTCGAACAAAAACACTTTTGAGTGCCTGTGCGATTTTTCGTATTTTTGCAGCCGCGCGGGCGGCAGCGCGTCGGGCGAAACTTCGCTAAAACCGCACGCCACAGTGAAAAACGGCGCACTTTTTGTGCTGAGGGAAAACAGCTTTTTGAAGCCGCGGCTCTTCGCCTTCATCTTTACAAATTCCACCATTTTTTTGCCCACACCGTTGCCGTGGTAGAACGGCAGCACGAACAGGCTTGCAAGCTCCGCGCAGCCATCGCCCAAATCCTGAAGGCTGACAACGGCTATAATGCTTGCGTCCATTTCGTAGACGTAATAGGTGTCTATCTTGGCTGCTATTTCCTCGCGCGAACGGTAGACCAAATTCTGCATTTTTACCGGCAGAGACGTTATGTTGAAAATCTGCGGAACGTCGTCGAGCGTGGCGCGGCGGATTTTCTGGTACTCGTCGGCGTAAATCATCGTGGCGCACCCTACCTTGTCGAAGAGTTCCGTCAGCAGGCAGGCGAAATCGCGCCCGTCGAGAATGTGCGCGCGCTGCGTCTTGCCCGCTTCGAGGGCGCGGA
>DAVZIV010000251.1:0-2618 GCA_052273125.1 Candidatus Merdousia sp.
AAAGAGCACAACTAAAAGTTGTGCTCTTATGATTTTATAAATTTTCGTCGTCGATAATTACGCGTCCTCGCGCGTTTTTCAGAAGAATTTTTTGTAGAAAGGCTCAGAGCTGCCGCCGTTGTTGGCGTCGTCGCCGCAGAGCTTGGCAAATTCCTCCAGTTTTTTGCGCTGGGCTTCGGTGAGTTTTTTGGGAACTTCTACATTCATTTTTACGTACAAGTCGCCGACGGCGGAAGTGCGCAAATTGGGCATACCCTGACCCTTTAGGCGCAAAAGCGTGCCCGCCTGAGTTCCCGCGGGAACTTTAAGTGCGGTTTTCTTGCCCGTTATGGTCTCTATTTCGACCTGACCGCCGAGGGCGGCAAGAGTGAATTTGACTTCTATTTCGCAATAAAGGTCGTCGTCCTCGCGCTCGAATTTTTGGTCGGGCTTTACATAAATTACAATGTAGAGGTCGCCATATTCGCCACCGTTAATACCCGCATTGCCCATCGCCGTCTTGCGCAAACGCGCGCCGGTATAGACGCCAGCGGGAATGTCCACTTTAAGCTCGGTGCGCTGGGTGATTGTACCCGAACCGCCGCACTTCGGGCACGGGTCTTCGACAACAGAACCAGTACCGTGGCAGTCGGGACACGGCTGCGAGAAGCTTATGGGCCCCTGTCTCATATGCACTTGACCCGTTCCGCCGCACTTCGGGCATGCCTTTCTGCCTTTGCCGCTTTTCGAACCTGTGCCGTGGCAGTCGGGACATTCAACCAAACGGTTGTATCTGATGGTTTTGCTTACGCCTTTCGCGGCGTCTGCAAGCGAAATTTCGAGTTCCGCGCGAATGTCCGAACCGTTTTCGGGCGCGTTGAAATCGTGCGGACGCGAGCCCATCGAGCCGCCGAAAAAGTCGGAAAACATTCCGCCGCCGCCCCCGCCGAATACTTCGCGGAAGACGTCGAAGGGGTCGAAGTTCGACTGCGTGTACGACGCGCCGCCGCCCATTCCCTGACGGAATGCGTCGTGCCCGAACTGGTCGTACTTGGCGCGTTTTTCGGGATTCGAAAGAACCTCGTAGGCCTCGGAAACCTGTCTGAACTTCGCCTCCGCCTCTTTGTCGTTGGGGTTGCGGTCGGGGTGGTATTTGAGGGCGAGTTTTCTGTACGCCTTTTTAATTTCCTGTTCCGTCGCCGTTTTTTCGACACCCAGAACTTTGTAAAAATCCTCTTCTGCCATAAAAAATTACTTAGCCTTTCCGCTGGAAACAACTACGCTTGCCGGACGCAACAGACGGCCGTTCATAGAGTATCCCGTTCTGACTACTTTTAAAACCTTGTTTTCTTCGACCGTATCGCTGGGCTGATGGCTCATAGCCTCGGCGGTGTTGGGGTCGAAATCTTTGCCCAAAGGCGAAATTTCCTCTACGCCGAAATTTGCAAAAACCTTTTTTATTTGGGAACTTACCATTTCAACGCCCATTGCTATGTTTTTGCCTTCGGGAACGTTTGCCGCTGCTGCGATTGCCATTTCGAGGTGGTCGAGAGACGGCAAAAGCTCTTCAATGATTGGCTGCTGGGCGAATTTTGCAAGTTCGGATTTTTCGCGCTGGACTTTTCGTCGGTAAGTGTCCAAGTCGGCGACGGCGCGCAGGTAGAGGTCTTTATTTTTTTCAGCAAGTGATTGGGCTTGCGATAATTGTTTAAGCAAATCTTCAAGTTTGTTTTCTTCGTTTTTTGCCTGTTCTTCGGCGGGGGCGTCGGAGGTTAAGTTTATGTCAACCTGTTGTTCGTGGGACGCCATATCGGAGGCAAGTCGCTGTTCATCTGCAACTTTGTTCTCTTCAAATATTTCGTTTTGATTGTTATGGGTATGTTCTTGCATAAAGTCTTCCAATTTTAAATTTATTAACGGCGTATTATTTGCGCTTATTTTATTTTGCCAAGAGTTTTTTTGCAAATTCCCTTGCGGAATCCAAGTCGGAAACCGCGCCGTCGAGCTGGGCTTCGTAGGTTGCCTCCAGAATTTTCGAGAAATTCGGCGACGGACTGAACCCCATCTCTATGAGATGGCGCCCCATGAGTATCGGCTTCGGGGCGGAATCCTGAATTTGGAGCGCCTTTGCGCGTTCGAGAATCCACTCTCCCTGCGGGGAGGGTTCGGGGACGATTGGCGGTCTGCCGCCCCTGTCGGCGCTGTCTATGCGCACGAGCCTGTCGATTCGCCCGACCTTGCCAGCCAGCCGTCTGATGGCGGAATCGCCGCACTTGTTGCGCCAGAGGTCGAGAACCGCCATATGGCGTTCGACAAGCGGCAGGATTTCGGCTACGAGCGATTTCTCGCGCGTGAGCCTGTTCATAAACCGCTCGGCGGGCTTGACGCCCAAAATGTCGTGCCCGTGCGAGCGTATGTGCCCGTCGGCGTCGAGTTTTGTGCACAGCGGTTTGCCGAAATCGTGGCAGAGCACGGCGAAACCGACAACGAGGTCTTCGCGCTCGTCGCCGATTCGTTCCCTTGCAAAGCAATCCAAACAGTATCCCGTGTGGGCGAATACGTCGCCTTCGGGGTGCCATTCCTTGTCTTGGGGGACACCCCACGCATGCCGAAAGTTCCGGAAAATGTTTCACCCATGT
>DAVZIV010000252.1:0-703 GCA_052273125.1 Candidatus Merdousia sp.
GGGGGCGGGGATATTGCGTACGCCTTTTGTTTCTCAACGGAGAGCGGTGCGTTTTATTCCGCTACTTTTGCGCGGGAATGCGCTTTTCAAACCAACTGCGCCATTTCTGCGGGTCTTTTAGAATGCCGTCGAGCTTGCAGCCTGTGGCGCTTATTTTTTTGTAGTCGTGGCTGGATATTTCAAGAACGGTTTGTCCCCTGCTTGTGAGTTTGACAAGCGGCAGCCCAATCAAACCCTTGTGGGTAACCGCTACGTTTTTCTTCACGCGCATTGCGTCGGCAAATTCCGAAATATCCCTGGCGTCTTTCGTCGTGTAAAGCAGCCTTTTGCTCACGTGTTTATCCGTCTTTTCGACGGTGTAGACTTGGATTTCATCTGCGTGGCGGGCTATGTCTACGGCGCGCGTCCAGTCCTCTATAGAATGCAGGTATTTTGCCGCAAAAAACAATGCGCAAGCCAAAAAAGCATACAGAACGTATTTCATACAGTAGGTGGTTTGATGTCTTATTTGAAAAGGGATTCCCTAAGAACATACATCTTCGCGAAAAAATCAAGTTTTTATCTTTTGGCGCGGCGGATTTTTGCGAAGCAAAATCGCCGTGCCAAAAGATAAAAGTTGGACAAATGATAATCCCAGTCAAAGCGGCGAATATTTTGTGGGAGCAAAATCGCCGTGCCAAAAGATAAAAGTTGGACAAATGAT
>DAVZIV010000252.1:803-2604 GCA_052273125.1 Candidatus Merdousia sp.
AATCCCAGTCAAAGCGGCGAATATTTTGCGGGAGCAAAATCGCCGTGCCGAAAGATAAAAGTTGGACAAATGATAATCCCAGTCAAAGCGGCGAATATTTTGCGGGAGCAAAATCGCCGTGCCGAAAGAAAAAAATTTGACTTGGGGGAGGGAGATGTGGAGAATGGAGGGAAAGAAAAGGAATAGGTTGAATATGGGAATGAAAATATCTGTGGTAGCGGGAATAATTTGCGCTTTCGGAACAGCTTTGTTCGGAGCGGGGAAACCATACGACGTTACGGTGGGGGAATTTTACGATAACCCGCTGGGATATAATCTGGAGTCAATGTCGTTTTCGTGGAAATTGCCGCCGGAACGTAGCGGGATTGCGCAAACGGCATACCAAATAGTCGTAGCCGACACGGAAGACGCCCTCGAAGAAAGCCCTCAGTGGGATTCGGGAAAAGTTGTGTCTTCGCAGTCGGTAAAAGTTCCATACGGGGGCAAGGCGTTTTCGTCGAGACAAAAGTGCTACTTTAAAGTGCGCTATTGGGACGAAAACGGCAAAGATTCGCCGTGGTCGGATACCAAAACATTCGAGCTTGGACTTCTGAAAAATTCCGATTGGGACGGCGACTGGATTGGCGCCGACGAGCCAGTGGAAAAACGCACCGAAACCAGATACAAGGGAAAAGTCTCGCGCAAGGTCGGCGTCGGGGGCGACAAACCCGCATACCTGCGCAAAGAATTCTACCTCGGCAAAAACATAGCGCGTGCGCGCGCATATATTGCAACATTGGGCAACTTTCAGCTGTACTTCAACGGCAAAAAGGCGGGCGGCGATTTTTGGGGGACGGGCTGGACGGACTACGATACCCGCGTGCAGTCGAACACCTACGACATCACCGAACTTTTGCGCTCGGGCAACAACACAGTCGGGCTGCTTTTGGGCGGCGGCTGGTACACGGGCAGAATGGGCTGGAACTTAAGCTCGTGCAACTACGGCGACAACCCAATGGCGCTCGTGCAAATAGAAGTTGAGTACACCAACGGAGAACGCAACATATTTCCAAGCGACGCATCTTGGAAGTGGTCGCGCGGGCCGATTGTCGCCGCCGACATCTACGACGGCGAAGACTACGACGCCCGCCTCGAACAGGACGGCTGGAACGACACCTATTCTCCGCCCTCGCTAAAAAACCTCTGGGGATTGATAGGCAACATAAAGAAATTTGACGACTCCTCATGGAGGCCTGTAAAAACGCAAAAACTCGGAAAGATTTCCATAGACCCGCGCCGCGCCCAGCCCGTGGTTGTAAAAGACACCCTATATCCCGTGTCCGTCAAAAAAGTGAAGGCCGGCACATATATATTCGACTTGGGGCAAAACATAGTCGGCTGGGCGAAGGTTAAAATACCGTCGGTTCCGGGGCGTAAAATAACAATCAGATTTGCCGAAATGCTCAATCAGGACGGCACGATGTATACCGAAAATTACAGAACCGCCCGCAGTATAGACACCTACATTTGCGCAACATACGGCACCGAAACATACGAGCCCGCCCTTACGTTCCACGGCTTTAGATACGTGGAATTGAGCGGCTTGCCCGAAGAAATCGACGCCGCTACAGATTGGGTCGAGGGGAAAGTCGTCTATTCCGACCTCAAACTCATAGGCTCGTTCGTCTGTTCCGAGGCGAAAATCAACAAGCTTCAAAGCAATATCCAGTGGGGGCAGCGCTGCAACTTCTTCTCTGTGCCCACCGACTGCCCGCAGCGCGACGAGCGCATGCTGGCTCGGCGACGCCCAAGTATTTGTTCC
>DAVZIV010000253.1:0-2577 GCA_052273125.1 Candidatus Merdousia sp.
CCCCCCGAAGAACAACCCAAAACAACGTAATAGAATGCTTTTTCAAAAAGGACATTTTCAAAGACGACACTTCCTACGATCCGTGGAAGCCGCTCCCGAAAGGCTGGCTTGAAAGCCCGACATTCAAAAACAGAATGCTGCGTTTGGCGGAGTGGGGCGCGAGGCCGTCCATATACGAGCTCACCGATTCGACAGTTGCAGAACTCGCGGCAATGTACAAGTTTTACGAAGGCTACAAGCGCCTGCAGCTCGAGTTTATGGAAAGCCACGAGGAGATTTCAAAAGGCGTGTTTCTTGTGAAATACTCTGACGGCACCGACGTGATTGTAAACTACACACAGAAGCCCTTTGTCTACAGGGGCACGGCCGTCGCGGCGGATTCAAGGTTCGGCAGGGAGCGGTTTTCAGGGGCACCGAATTTGACTATCGCTTGAAAATTACGCCGGACGGAGAAAAGGTTTTCCTTTCAGAGCTCGGCATAAAAACCGATATCGACCTTCGGGGGAAAGACGAGCTTGAAAAAGCCGGAGAGGGACTGCCCGTGCCGAGATTCAATTTCGTCGTTTCGGGATACGATATTTTCGACGGGAAAAAATTGGCAAAATACATCGAGGCGCTGAAACTCATAGGTTCCGCCGACAGGCTTCCCGCGTATGTCCACTGCTGGGGAGGCGCGGACAGAACGGGGACGTTCTTTATATTGCTTGAATCCGTTCTCGGGTATTCCGATGCACAAATTTTGGAGGATTTTGAAGCGACATCGCTTTCCATTCACGGAACGCGCACGCGGTTCAAGGAATTGAAAAAGATACTTGCCGAATTGAAAAGGTACGGCAGGTCTTCCATTGCCGAAAACGTGCTGGAACTTTTGCGCGAAAATTCGATGACCGACGCCGATTTCGACAAAATCCGCGCGGCAATGCTTCTGCCCGAAACCGCCCCTCTGTATAATAAACGCGGGATTTCCCGCATAAGGCGGATAGGCGTTCGATAGACGAATATTTCCCCGACAACGCGCCAGCCGCTTCCGGCGGGCGTTTTTTTGTGTTAACAAGATTTTGCTTTTAAACATTTGTTTAACGCCAGTATGGAACGCGATTTGGAGTGCATAATATCGGGCGGGGCTTGCGACACCTACGCAAAAATAGTGCTCGTGGCGCTCGAGGCGTTCGCAAGCGAGACTCCCGCTGCGATCAGAATGCGCGACATCGCCGACAGGGCGGGCGTAAATCTCGCCCTTGTGAACTACCACTTTGTATCCAAGAAGAATCTCTACGGCGAAATTGCGCGAATGTGGAGGTTTACGAAAAACAACTCAATAACCGAAGGCTTCCACAGGAAAATGAAACTGATACAACGAATGGCTTACGGTTATCGAAACTTCCAAAATTACAGATTGAGGGTCTTGGTTCTATGCGGCGTCTTTCATTAACATCCACTCTCTTTGGTGTTGACCCCAATTCCGCCGCCGCGCAAACCCAATAAAATAGGGGTTTCCGAGACGGAAACCCCTAAAATAAAGCAGAGCCAGCTGTCAGGCTTGAACTGACGACCTGATGATTACAAATCAACTGCTCTACCAACTGAGCTAAGCTGGCATGATTGTTCGAGTCATTGAATACTATCCGAAAATCTTGGCAAGCTTTTTTTGAAATTTTATTTTTACGCAATCGAGAATCGGCGCAAAAAAATCCATCTCCCAATCGATCGATGTATTCCGTTTTTTTGTCAAGACCGCCGAAGCAGGAAACGTCAAAAACAAACTTTGAAAAGCGCAAAAAAAACGTCGGGTGTGGTGGCGGAGAGATAGGGGATAACTCCGACGTTTTTGCATTTGTTTTGGCGAACCGAACAATTCCCCGCAATGCGCGGGCTGTCAAAGTCCGCGCGCGTTGCGGAAATTCTCGGCGGACTCTACTTTTTGAAGTAGCGCGAGAGCAGCCCCTGAAATGCCGAGCCGTGGCGGGCTTCGTCTTTGCACATTTCGTGGACGGTGTCGTGTATGGCGTCGTAGCCCAATTCCTTGGCGCGTTTTGCCAACGCCAGCTTGCCTGCGGTTGCGCCGTGTTCGGCCTCAACTCTGGCTTCGAGGTTCGTCTTTGTACAGGGCGCGAGGCATTCGCCGAGAAGCTCGGCAAACTTTGCGGCGTGTTCCGCCTCTTCAAAAGCTATGCGCTTGTAGGCTTCGGCGACTTCGGGATAGCCTTCCCTGTCCGCCTGACGGCTCATTGCCAAGTACATACCCACTTCGGCGCATTCGCCCGTGAAGTTTGCGCGAAGCCCTTCGACTACTTCCGCGTCGAGACCCTTTGCAACGCCTACCTTGTGTTCGTCCGCCCAGACGAGTTTTTTTGTTTCATCGACGGCGACGAATTTAGATTTGGGAGCCTTGCACTGGGGACAAACCTCGGGGAGATTTTCCGAATCCATTACATATCCGCATACCGAACATACTACTTTTGCCATATTGTTTTTCTTTCTATTGTTTGATTTTTTTTTGCGGAAAATTTTCCGCGCTCTTTTTGGTTGTTTGTTGTCTTGCTAAATTATGCGAAACCCGAAACCGCGGCGCAAACC
>DAVZIV010000254.1:0-2574 GCA_052273125.1 Candidatus Merdousia sp.
CTTCATAGGCAAAGCATAGAACGAACGTACCGCCTTTGGCAACGTTTTTCGACGCGCGCAACTACGCGCCGAATTCCGCGCGCGCCCAGATTGAAAGCGGCAGCGCGTAGCGCCCCTGACGCGGCTTCAAGACAAGCTCGCCGAAGGAGAGATTGAAAGAGCGCACGCCGCCGAAATATTCCGAAAGCATATTGCCCGCCATTATGGAGGAGGCGTCTATGCTGTAAAGCGTCATGAGCACGAATAGCGGAGAGTCCGAAAGCACCGCGCGGCACGATTCCAAAAGCGTCGGCAGCATTTTTTCAAGTTTCCAAAGCTCGCCTTTTGGACCTCTGCCGAAAGCGGGAGGGTCGAGCACAATGGCGTCGTAACGCACGCCGCGGCGAGCCTCGCGCTGGACGAATTTCAGGGCGTCGTCAACAATCCAGCGGATTTTGCTTTCGCCCAGCCCCGAAAGCTGCGCGTTCTTGCGCGCCCACTCGACGGAGGGTTTCGACGCATCGACATGCGTTGCCTTGAAGCCCGACTTGGCGGCAAACAGCGTCGCCGCGCCCGTGTAGCCGAAGAGGTTCAAAATGCTCGGCGTGCGCTCCGACGCGCGTTTTGCGCTCTCTGCTATGAAGCGCCAATGCGGGAGCTGCTCGGGGAATACGCCCAAGTGCTTTGTGCCGTCCGTAAACTTGGCGCGGAATTTCACGCCGTCGAAATCGAGAACTTGTTCGGAGACGCGGCGGCGGAAGTCCCAGTGCTTGCGTTCGGAAGAATCGTCGTATACGCAGTCGGCATTTTGCCAGAGATCGGCGGAAGCGGGCTTCCACCACGCCTTCGGCTCGCTCCTGACGGTGACGACCGAACCGAAGCGCTCGAGCTTCAGACGGTTGCCGCTGTCTATAAGCTGGTAGTCGGCGCAGGACTGGCTCAGAATTTCAATATTCATTGAGCAAGTCCGGCTATCGCCGATTTCAAGTCTATTTTGCGCTCGTAAATCGCCTTGCCGACTATAACGCCGTCGAGGTTGGTGAACTCGGCCGCCAATTCGGCAAGCTTGCGAATGTCGGCAACCGACGCCACGCCGCCCGAGGCGATGAGGTTTCCGCCGCAGGGCAAAAGGCATTCAAGCATTTTCCTCTGCGCGGCAACATTGACGCCCGAAAGCATTCCGTCGGTGTCTATGTCAGTATAAATAAAGGTCTTCACGCCGCCGAGAGCCAGCTTTTTTGCAAGCGAATACACGTCGGCGGACGAAACCTCAACCCAGCCTTTTATGGCGACTTTGCCGCCTTTTGCGTCTACGCCGACGGCTATTTTTTCGCCGTATTTGCCCGCCAATTCTACGGCAAATTCTGGGTTCGTGCACGCCTTCGTGCCGATTATTGCGCGCGACACCCCCGCGTCGAACGCCGCCTTGACCGCCGATTCGTCTCGCATTCCGCCGCCGAGCTCCACGAACATTCCAAGTTCGGCAATCGCGGAAATGACGCCGAGATTTTTCAGACGCCCCTCGAACGCGCCGTCCAAATCTACAACGTGGATTGTCTTAGAGCCCGCGTCGGCAAAGGCTTTCGCCGCGTCGAGCGGATTTTCAAAATACACGGTCTTGTCCTCCGCCGCGCCCTTGCGCAGGCGCACGCACTTGCCGTCTTTTATGTCTACCGCAGGATAAATTTTCATACTATTTTTTGACTGTAATTCTGAACCCGAGTGTGCGTTTTCGCGTGTTTTTATCCACATGATAAACCGAGAGACGCGAGAGCGAATCCGTGGAGGAAATTATGCTGCCGCCCATCACCTTCACCTCTGCCGAGTCGGAATCGGGAGCTGCAAATTCCTCGACGTTGCCGAGCAGGTCGAAAAATCCCCTGTCGTTGGGCTTTTTCGTTGCGACTGCGTGCGTGCGCCCGCCGGAATTGAGGTTGTTCCAAGACACGGCGTTGATGTCCACATATCTAAGCGAGCCAACCGCCGCCGAAAATTCCGCCTGCGTCGGCACCGACACCGCCGCCGAAAGCAGCCACGAAAGCCTTGTGCAGAAACGTCCTACGTCGTCGAACGACACGCTGTCAACGGGATTCATATCGCTTTCGGAATACCTGCTGGGATTTTCCTTCATTATCATTTTGTAAAGTTTTTGGGTGATTTCGGTCTTGAGCATTTTCCTGCCGCCGCCTATGTCTACGAGATTGCCGTTGACCATAGCGGCGATTTCGGGAATGTCCCTGCCCATAAAGTTGATGTAGCGGAGCTTCAAAATGATGTCGTCGCCGACAAGTTCGCTGCGCGGAAAGTCCTTTTTGAACTGCTCCGCCTTGTAGAGAAGATTCGCGGAAATGTCCATCACAAGAGAAACATCGCACTTGGCGACGGCCTCGGAAAGCTTGCCGTCGAGGGTTTTGATTGCGTTGGCATAGTCCCAGCTGTAGGCGTCGGTCTTTTCGCGCTCGAGCGTCTTGAGACGCTCCTCCGAAGAGTGGCGGCTGCGCGGATATATCTTGTTGATTGAGCGCTGGATTTCACAGGCGTCGCCGTAGGCTTCGGCGGCGGCTGGGAAGTTCGCCTTCGCCTTGTGCTCCTCGG
>DAVZIV010000255.1:0-2546 GCA_052273125.1 Candidatus Merdousia sp.
AATTTTCCGCCAAAGCCTGCGCAGTTTCGGGCGGTACGCGCGCGTCCCGAGAACGCCCTCTCCGCTCGCCGAAAGCGCCCCGAAAATATCGACAACCTGCTGCGGCGTCTTGCCCGCGCAAAAGACAACCTCGCCGAAGCCCGTGCGCGCGCGGCGGTCGAGGTCGAGCTTTGAGTGCCCCAAATCGGCAATCGACAGTCCGCCGAGCATATTTTTTGCCTGCGCCACGGAAAATTTTCCGCCGCGCACGCCCTCCAAAATTTCGTCTATTTTCATTTTCTTTGCATGTAGCCGAGTTGGTAGCCCGAAACGCCGAAATTTTCAATGCCGCGGGTCTTCATAAACTGCGCCAACTTTTCGGCGGCGGCGCCTGAGGTCAGCTCGCGCAGCCTGTTGCGCGGAATTTGAATTTCAATCTTGTCGGCGAATTTTCGCGCCCTCACGAAATCGAACCCCTCTTTGCGCAGAAAAGACTCCACGCAGTCTATGTCTTTAAAATCCTTTTGCGTTGCCGAAGCCCCCACGGGAAGGCGCGTCATAAAGCACGTAGCCGAGGGCTTGCGGGCGATATCTGCGTAGCCGTAGTCGAAAAGCAGCGAGCGTATTTCGCTTTTTATCACGCAGAATTTGGCAAAGGGGCTTTCAATTCCGAATTCCGCCTTTGCCGCCTCGCCGGGGCGCGATTCGCCCATGTCGTCGTAATTGGTGCCGTCAAGAACGCAGTCTGCGCCGATTTCGTCGGCGTAGCCGCGCGCGGCGGAAAAGATTGCGCGCTTGCACAGGAAGCACCGCGAAAGCGGGTTCGACTGCATTATTTCGGGCACGCAGACATCGCCTTCGCGAAGTTTCACGCACATTTTTTTGCACATTGCGCGGGCGAATTTCAATTCGGAATCGAACATATACGGCGCAGTTCCGGCAAACGCAAAAACGTTTTTCGCCCCCAGAATGTCGGCGCAATAGACAAGCAGCGCGCAGCTGTCAACGCCGCCGGAAAGGCAAATAACCGCCTTGGACTTGCCCGAAAGCCAAGACTCAAGCCCCCGAGTTTTGAATTTCTGCTTCAATTTTCAGCCTCGCTTTCATTATTGACGTATTGTGTTCGCGAGCCGCGCGAGCCAAGTCGCCGAACTCTATTTTATGCCCGCCAGCCGCCGACGTTTTCACTCGCACGCGCCCGATGGACGATTCAAAAAATGCCGTTTCGCGCCCGAGCGCCGTTCTGGAAACCTCCGCAACCCTGACTCCCAGAGTTGTCGAATGCGCGAAGAACGCCTCGCGCACCGCGTCGAGATTTTCGCGCCCCGCAAGCGCCGAAATTTTCGCGCCCACGCGGCAGTTTTTCATCGAGATTGACTCCTGCCAAACATCGAGGCTGCCCGCCTCAAAAAGTTCCGAGCGCAAAAACGCAAGCTCTTCGGCGGTCATATCGTCTATGTTTGCGGAAAGCTCGCAGAGCTGCTCCGTAGTGCATTGCGACGTTTCCGCGCCCGCTGCCGACGGGCTTCCCGTCTCCAAAAGGCAGACCTGCAAGACGTTTGCCCGCGCGGGGTTGTCGCGCTGCCCGACGCCAATTCCGCGGGCCACCACGCGCCCCGACGCGCTTCCCGAATGCGCAAGAGCGGAAAGAAACGCCATTCCCGTGGGCGTGGTTGCCTCGAAATCCACGCCGCCTATCCGGCAGTCAAACCCCTGCGAAAGTATCGCAGTGGCGGGCGCGGGGACGGGCATTGCCCCGTGCGCGCAGTTTGCAATTCCGCCGCCAAGCTCTATTTCGCCCGCGCAAATTTCGTCTATTCGCAGGTCGTCCAGACAAATCGCGGCACCGACAATGTCTATGATGGAATCGACCGCGCCGACTTCGTGAAAATGGACTTCCTCGGGCTTCTTCCCGTGAACGGCGGCCTCCGCCACGGCGAGCTTTTCAAAGACCGCAAGAGATAGCGTCTTAATCCGCGGCGAAAGCCCGCTGTATTCAATCAGCGCGCAAATATCGGCGAACGAGCGACCGTGCGAATGTTCGCGGCAGTGTGAATGCGAATGCGAGTGCCCGCCGTGCCCGTGTCCGTGTCCGCAGAGGCAATGTTCGCCGCGTTCCGAAGCCTCCGCGCCGTGTGTGTGGGCGCGGTTTTCACAACCGCAGGAATGTTCGGGCGTAGACTCCTCGGAATCTTCGCGACGGTGTCCGTGGCAATAGCAGTGTTCTTCGGCGTGGGGCGGTCCGTCGCAATCGCGGCTGTGTCCGCCTGCCTCCTTTTCGCAAGTGCCGCCCCCGCATTCCACAATCAGGCGCGTGCCCCAAATTCCGCGGCGCGAATCCGCCACGGCGCAAAGCCGCCAGTCGGAATCGAATCCGAGTTTTTGCAGCTCGGCGACAAGCCTGTTTTCGTCCGCGCCCAAATCCAACAGCGCCGCCAAATTCATATCGCCGCTGATACCCGACACACAATTATAATACAATGTCCTCATCTATAAAAATTGTAGCCCCCCCACCTCACTATTCAACCTTTTTTATCTTTTGGCGCAGAGATTTTTCTACCGAAAAA